>DERU01000047.1 GCA_002361095.1 Lachnospiraceae bacterium UBA3332 | reverse complement strand
ACGGATGCTGTAACAGGTCAGACCTGTCTGACTGTTACACGATTTCCGTAGGCAGTCAGAGTTCCTTCTTGAAAAAGTTTTGGAATCTGTTATAATGGGCGATAGGTCAGGGAGAATGTTTTTTATTAGGAACAATAGGGAGGGCAGGGAAAATGTCTATCAGGATACACAATTTTATGGGAAGATTTGGCTGGAATATGCGGAAATATTTTCCGGTGTTTAGCAGTAACAGCTATTTGAAGCTGCAGTTTCTTATGCGTAACAGGACCCAGAAAGCTTATATTGAATATTTTATGTCGCAGAAGGAGGCGCCGCAGCCTTTGGTGGTGAATTTGGAGACCATCAACCGGTGTAATTCCACGTGCGAATTTTGCACTGCGAACAAGAATGCGGAGAAGCGCCCGTACAAGCGAATGGAGGAATCGCTTTATTACAGCATCATAGACCAGCTTGCGGACTGGAATTTTAAAGGGCATCTGACGTTGTACGGCAATAATGAGCCTCTTTTGGATACCCGGATTGTAGAGTTTCACAAATACGCCCGGGAAAAGCTGCCGGAAGCTTTTATATTCATGTCCACCAATGGGTTGATTTTGAGTGTGGACAAGGTAAAAGAAATCAAACCTTATGTAAACCAGCTGATTATCAATAATTATTGTCTGGATATGAAGCTGCACCCCAATGTGCAGGAGATATACGAATATGTGAAGGCGCATCCGCAGGAATTCGAAGATGTGGAGATTTTGATACAGATGCGCTATTTGAAGGAAGTGCTCACCAACCGTGCCGGAAGTGCGCCGAATAAACAGGCCACGCAGAAAGTGATCAAGGAAACCTGTCTGATGCCTTACACGGATTTGTGGATTGTGCCGGACGGCAAACTGGGGATCTGCTGCTGTGACAATCTGGAAGTGACCAATCTGGCGGATTTGACAAAGGTGTCTTTGAAGGAGGGGTGGAACAGCGAACCCTACAAAAAGCTGCGGGAGTCGATCCGCAACGGCCGTCAGGGGCACGGGTTTTGCAAACACTGCGATTTCATTGACGCGGGCGTCCGGATGGACGCCGTGGAGGATGTGTTAAAGCACAGGGCCGCGAACCATGGCGCGCGCCAGTCGCTGTTTAAGCATTGAATTTGTGCGCCGGGCTGTCTGACCGACGGCGCGGAAACTGATCATATCCGGAAAATAGACGGCGGCAGGGTTGTCCTGCCGCCGTATTGATGCGTAACCTTTTTTTGTCTTGGAAGAACCGGCGGTATTATCTGCCGGATTCCTCTGCTTCCTCGTCCGGATCCGGGTCGTGAATGCCCTTTAGCAGTTCGGCGGGGTTTTCCTGCGGTTCCGGGAGCAGCATGCGTACTTTGGTGATACGGTTTTGCGCCACGGCCTCCGCAGTAAGGCGGCAGCCGTCTTTGGTGGTTACCTGGTCGCCGGGTTTGGGCATGCGGTCCAGGATTTCGATGATGATGCCGCCGATGGAGTCGTAGTCCTCGCTTTCCAGTTCGGAACCGATGGCGTCGTTGATATCGGAAAGCTTCATCCCGCCTTCTACGAGGTATTCCCGGTCGGCAATCTGCTGGATGAGATCTTTTTCGTCGTCATCGTATTCGTCGCGGATTTCCCCGACGATTTCTTCCAGAAGATCCTCCAGTGTGATCATCCCCACGCAGGAGCCGTATTCGTTTAGGACAAAGGCAACATTGAAAGGTTGTTCCCGCATTTCCAGCATCAGGTCTGCCGTCTTTTTGTATTCATATGTATAATAGGCATCCCGCAGGATATCGCTGATGGAAAAATTCTGCCTGTCTGCCACAAACATAAAGTCCTTGATATTGACAAGGCCGATAATATTGTCGTTATCTTCTTTGTATACCGGAATCCTGGTGTACATATTTTCCCGGAAAATGGAGAACAGTTCGTCATAGTCTGCATCCACGCTGACCGTACTCATGTCGATTCGGGGAATCATGATATCTTTTGCCACCGCGTCGGAAAAATCAAACACATTATAAATCATTTCCCGCTCCCCGGTTTCAATTACACCGTCCTCATGACTGACATCCACATAGGTTTTGAGTTCCGTTTCCGTCATCTGGGAAAGCTTTTTGTCCGGGTCAATGTGAAGAAGGATCATAATGCCGTGGGAAAGCTTATCCACAATAAAAATGACCGGGGTCAGGATCTGCATTAAAAAGTAAATAATCCTCGCATAGGCCAGCGCCAGCTTTTCACTGTTAAGCATCGCCGCGTTTTTGGGGATAATTTCACCAAACAGCAGCAAAACCAGCGTTAAAATACCGGTGGAAATGCCCACCGCCGAACTCCCGAAAGCCTTGGTGGTGACCACCGTGACAAGGGAGGAAACGGAAATATTGACGACGTTGTTGCCGATGAGGATGGTCGATATCATTTTGGAGTTGTTGTCCAAAATTTTCTGTAAAATAGCGGCCCTCTTGTTCCCTTCTTCCACGAGGGAACGGATTTTTACCCGGTTGGCAGTGGTGAGAGCTGTCTCGGCGGAAGAGAAAAAGGCCGAAAGGCCGATCAAAACCACCACAGACAGAAGTTGTATGGCACCAGGGGTATCCAAAGAAAATCACTCCTTTTTTAATTATTTTTTTATTGCAATGGGTTTATATGCAATCTTACAAAAAAAGTACACGTTTGTCAAGTTTGGATAGGGGATGCAATATATATGTAAAGACACGGAAGGGAATCATTTGGATGTAGAGGGAAAATAGGAGGGAGCGACATGGAACGGGTAAATCGGATGGATAAGGACAGGGCAAGAACGCCGCTTGCCATTGCAAAGTGTATTCTTGCCGCGTATCTGCTGACGGGCGGGGCGCTGCTTTTGCTGGCGCTGCTTTTATACCGTTTTCAGCTTTCGGAGCAGATTGTCAATATCGGTATTCTGGTCATTTATGTGATTGCTTCGTTTGCGGCGGGTTTTTTTTCCGGAAAACGCATGCAGGACCGGCGTTTTCTGTGGGGCCTGATGGCGGGAAGCCTGTACTTTGCCATTCTGGCACTGCTTACGCTGGCGGTTAACCACAGTTTCCGGGATTTGGGAAACCACTTTTTTACGACCCTGATGATCTGTGCCGGAAGCGGTATGCTGGGCGGCATGGTGAGCTGACGGGCGGGAGGCAGATACGCGGACCGTGGGAAAACGTGGTGGCAGCAAGCATCCG
>DERU01000156.1 GCA_002361095.1 Lachnospiraceae bacterium UBA3332 | reverse complement strand
AAAAGAGGGATTACGAAAAAGCCGAGCGGATCTGCGCGATTATTTTACGGCATGACCCCCTGAACATAGACGCCCGGAACAACCAAGGGGTATGCCGGCGGAAAAAAGAGCGGTATATACAGGCTGAAACAATCTTCGAACCCCTGATGAAAAACGGCGTCCGTTTCGCCAAACTCAATTACTGCAAATGTCTCCTGAAAGAACTGGAAGCCAGTTACTGGAAAAGCCCTTTGAAAAAAATAGATCCCGAAAAAGAAACGGAAAAAGCAGAACGGATCCGATCCCTTCTTGAAAACCGGGGAAAAGACCGGGATATGAATATGCTATACGGACGCTATCAGCACTTACAGGGCGAATATAAAGCCGCCATCTCCACTTTTGAATCCATCTACGAGCAATATCCCTACATCGAACAGGGAACGGTGGGGCTCAAAGCTTCCTATAACATCGCCAAATGCCTGCTGGCCCAGGAGAAGTTTCAACAGGCGTATTCCAGACTGCAGGAAATCCTGAAAGTCTGCCCCAACGATCTGTTGGCCCAAATCGACCTCGGCTGGTGTCTGATGAAGCTGAACCAATACGCCAAGGCCAAAAAAATTTATGAAGAGTTCCTTGCTCCCAATGCCGACTCAAACTTCCGCAAACTCAATAAATTTGAGCGGATGAAGGTGTATAACAATCTGGGGGAATGCTATCTCTACACCGACGAAATCGAAAAGGCAAAAGAGCAGTTTGATAAAATTTTGGAAAACGAATCGGATAACAAAGAAGCCAGGGGCTTTCTTGCCCAGTACCATATGCAAAAGGGAATCGAAGCCGAAAAATGCGGGGATCTCCTGTCTGCGGCGAACGAATACCGGGAAACCATCCTTTCCCTCCGGCAGGCCGCCCAACAGGACCGCGCATATGCGGCAAAGCAGAACCTGGCAGGACAGGAGAACCGGGAAGAACAGCTGGCGGACGAAAAAAGCGATTTTACCTTTCACATCCGCTCCAACCTCACCATCGCCCATGCCGCCTATTGGCAGCTTGGCCGAGATGCCCGCCTATCCCCTAACGCCGAACTGCAAAAACAGGTCAGCCAAAGCGGCGACTATCTGCAAAACCGGCTGCTCTATTACCGGAATTTAACGTACTCCCAAAAGGCATGCATTGCCCTGGCAAGGTTTTTAAACCCTGCCGGTTACGCCCCTGACGATCCGAAACGGCAACCCCTTTTCATCGCATTTTCGGGAATTCTGCTGCGCGAACGGGAAAAAGGCTACAACGCTTTTTCCCGCTTTATGAAGCTGCAGGACTTTTTATGCCTCAAAGCGGATGAGAGGGGCTGGATTCTTGCGGTTTTGTTCCTCATCTATGGACACGTCATGCAAATTAAGGAAGCCTGCCGCTACCCCCGCAGTTCCGCACAGGCCGACATCAGTATTCCGGCTCATTATACGACCATCCGCACCCTGAAAATCCTCCTTTCCCCTTCCCCCTGCCCCGGCGGACAGCCGGACGGCGGCGCGGGCAAAACTCCCCGGCTGCGTCTGTGGAACAGTGTCTATATGAACGATCCCCATGAAGGGAGTTGCTTCTTGCGCATGCTGCAAGCCCATGCCGCGCAGGGCCAGACAGAAATTCTTCCCAAATATTTTCCGCATTTAAACAATACGGAACGGAATCTCTCTCCCGTAAACAGCAACATTTATATCACCAGCTTTACGAAAAAAAAGGACGATCTGTTTATGTGGGTGGCCTACGCCGACGGCGCCAAGGGATGCAGCATCACCTTCGCCGACGATTATTTCGATATCCACAGCCGGTCCCATGAACCGCTGGAATTTCATTCCACTGCCAACGATAACTACCCTTTGTATGAAGTTCATTATATCAACATGCAGGCATTGGAGCAGCGCCTGTCGGATGCCGGAAAAGCAGATTCCCCTTTGTATTTTACCTCTCCGGAAAATACCGCCGCCGTTCAGCCGTCCACAAGGGAGAGAGAACTACAGGACAATCTGGCCGCCATATGGAAAAGTCTGGAAGTACTGGAAAAGCAGCTTACACACCTTTCCGCCCTGTCCAGCGCCAATGTCATCCGCAGCTTTGTCTCGGACGCATTAAACGAAGTTCGTTTTCTGTTTAAATCCTCCGAATATGAACAGGAATCCGAACTGCGCCTGATCTGTTTTGCGTCCGAAGCACAGCTCGACGAAAATTTTGAAATTCCCCGCCTGTATATCGAAGTGGATAAAGATATCCAGGTCAAGGACATTATGCTGGGAAGTAAGATTACGCCGGACGAGACCGACAAGCTGGTGGCGTGGCTGCATTCGCTGACAAATGTGGAACATATTTCCAAGTCGGAGAAACACTTTAGATAGTATGACGGCCCCGCAGGGGTTTTCCCCTACGGAGCCGCTATATGATTTTCCTCATATTCACAGATATACCCAATTGAACCGGCATAATGCTTTATAATATATAAAATGTCACTTGGCACATCGTCCCACACCCATTGCCCGCTTTCCCTGTCATAAAACATATGTACGCGGCTTTCCCACGTTCCGTCGGATTCATTGGAAAAGCTTGGCTGTCCTTTCATCCAATAGCCCCCGTCATCCACCCCGGCACTTTCCACTTCTTCCCCAAAAATCCAGTTTTCATGTATCCAATAATACGTCCAATCCAAATCCTTCCTTGCCACCGCAATCCAAAATTTGATGTCTGTTTTTTCCTGCTCTTCAATCAAGCGGATAATTTCCGAATATTCTTCCGGGGAATCAATCCGAACCAAATGTCCCCCCTTTTCCATGCACGCGTCAAACGCGCCGTCCCAAGTGATATCTTCCACGATAAGTTCATACCGGTTATCCTCTGCTATCCTCGTATCGCTTTCGGTTTCCGGTTCTTCCTCCATACTTTCCGTCGCTTGCGTTTGTACAATTTTGTCTTCCATATCCGGCTGTGATTCCTCCCTGCTTACTGATACCGGCACTTTACCGCCAAAAAATACGGAAAACAAAGGCGCTGCAAATGCCAGCAAAACCACTCCCAGCAACGCCAATGCCAACAGACGGGTCACATTGTTTCTTTGGGGACGGCTTTCTTCCTGGGCATCCACAACCTTTCTTTCTTTTGGGGGTTCCTCTCCCTGCGTGGGAACCGCCGCCTTTTCCCTCTGTAAATTTCCGGCCCCTTCATCTTTCTCCTCGGTCTCTGCCCCGCAGAGGGGGCAAAAATAAGTATATGTATTTACCACATGTCCGCAATTGGAACACACACGTATTTTTTTCCCCATTTCTGCCCCCTCCCCTTTCTACGAATAAATTGATTTCCGATTCCTTCCGGCGGCAGCGATCCTATCCTCCTGCAAACAAAAGGATCGTCAGCTAATCGCAACACCGGCAAATTTTACCTTTCCCTTTTTCAAAACCCGTACCTTTCTGCCGTCCGTTTCGACTTCGGCCGGCAAAACGGTTTCCTCAAACTCATAATACCGGTTTGCATCAATGTCAGCCGGAACAATACAAATACTGCCGTCCGCCACAACCTCAAATAAGTCAAATAGCCCCAGATTAAAGAAGTTCATACCCTGAATCGCTTTTCCCCTGTTTGCTTCTTCCTGCATTTGTACGGTATTGTCGCTAAATAATGTAATAACCAGTTGGCCGGGTTTCTCTTCCATGCGCAGTTCGTTGTTTCCCGTCAGATCTTTTCCCGCCACAATATACTTTATAGCCTGCCGTTTAGGGGCGGCGGCAGTTGGCGCTTCTTGTTTCGATTCCATGCCGGTTCTTACATGAGGAATGGCTTTGGGAACCGGTTTGTCCCCTACAACCGGGAACCGGAACGTTTCTACTTTCGGTTCCGTCTGCCTGCGTTCTTCCGTTTGTCTGCGCCCTCCCATCTGTTCCCACTCTTTTTTTATGCAATCTTGTATAAATGCACGCATCTCGGTATCTTCACATAAGATCGGAACCATCTGCTTCTGTTGGTGTTGAAACAACCGCTTCGCTTCCTCTTGTACCATCCTTTGTACTTCTTCCCGTCCTACCGGCTGCTGCACATGGGCATTTCCTTTTTCCAAAGGCTGCGCCGCTTCTGCGTCTTGCGGTTCTGTATCTTCACGCCCCGCCGTATCCCCTTTCCGCAGACTTTTACGCAATACCGCCCAGGACAGCTGCGCATATATGGTTGCCGTTACCCCTAAAAGTACCGCTATCACCGACATAATAGCTGCATATTTCATGGATCCCTGCCGCTTTTCCAATTCTCCCACTTGTTTTTTTAATTCCTGTTCCGCTCCGCTTTGTTGCTTTTCCAGCTTTTCTATCTGGCCCGTCCGGTCCTGCGCGGCCAGTTTTTCTTCTAAAATATCCGTAACCTCTGCCAATTCTTCCTGCAGTATTTGTGCATTCACGTACCCCTCTTCTTGCAAATACCGCTCCCACGCTTCCTGCCCTTGTTTTATTTCTTCCGTTTCAGTGTCCTTTTCCTGGCTATCGTTCTTTACACTGTCATCCGCAGACTTTACCGGATCTTTTACCTTATCTGTACCTTCGTCCTTTTGGGTACCGGTCTGTTTCTTTTCATCCTGTCCTGCCCCGGGAACAGCATTTTCCGCCGCGTTTCCGCCTTCCTGCGTGTTCCCCGTACCGGCAGTGTCCCCCCCGGCCACATCATTTGCCTTCTCCCCTTGCGCTGCGTCAGGCAAAGCCGCTTCTTCCCCATTCCCGCTTGTTTCCTTCCCTGTCTGGTTGTCCGTAACCTCCGCAGGGTTGGGGGCAGCCGCCCACGCAGTCTGCCCTACGGTCAAAAAGCCGGCCAGCCACCATCCTACGCCGATCAGGAAAAGCGACAGCCTCCACAACCCCTTTTTTCTCACGCCTTTTTATCCTCCGCCTGTTTTTCGCTCATCGCCTTGTTTATCACCATATCCATGATATAGACCATAAACATGGTTTTCCGGTCCTCCTCATTTTCCAGACTCGCCAGATAACGGTATTTTTTCTGGTTCCTGCGCATGTCGTTCATACAGCCGCTGATCATATTGCGCAAAAGCATCCCCTTGGGCAAAATCTGCAGAATACTGCATATCCCGGGACCAAATCCGTAGTCCGCGTTTGCCGCCGCATTGCCTGGCCACAATCCCGTAATCGCATTGATCGCGTTCCCGTACAGACACAGCTTCTCGATTCGCTTTTGCAGTTCCTCCACGCTTTCCTGCGCCTCACAGAAAATGGCATTCACGCTTTCCTCATTGATCATCTGCTGCAATTCCCCTGCCAGAGAGGCCGCCACATTTGCTGCGATAGCCTGCTCCTCAAAATAAGAACGCAGCCGCTCCATATGCGCCCCTTTGGGCAATCCCATATTTTCTTTGTCTGCATACCACCTACGCAGCGTATCCTCCGGCAGCCTGCCTGCCAATGCCAGCAGTTCTTCCGCCGTCCATCTCTTTTCTTCTCCCAACAATTCCCCTCTGCTTTGGGTCAGCAGCATTCCCTGCGCTACCTCTTTCTTTTCCTGTACGTCGGAGGCAATCTGCAGCTTTAACTCGATATCCTCCATTCCCGCCGTCTCGGCCACCATCTGTGCAATGTAGCGCAGCATTTCCTGTTCCGGTTTTTTGGCGCCGATGCTAAAGCTGGAAAGTCCGTCCAGCTGCTTTAAATCCCTCCCGAAAATATGCTGCAGATTCTGGGAAGCCGTCCCGGTAAATACCAGCAAAATTTCTTTTTTGCATTCCCCCTCCAGCGTATTGCGGGAAACGCCTCCCTCCAAAACCGTTTCTTTATTTCTCTTTAAGAAACCGGCCACCATCTGCATGAGCAAAAGGAACTTGATCATAATCACACTGCGCAGCATATTATAATCATACTTATCAGGCAGATTCATGTCGAAATCATTCAAAAGAATTTCTTCAAACATCCGCAGGGATTCCTGTTCCAGGGAATTCACCAGATTGACCGTATACGGCTCTATTTTTTTACATTGGGTAAAGTAAAAGTCCAAAACCTGTTCCCTTGTACCCTTCGGAAGGTTCTCCTTTTCTTTCCCCCAGATGTTTTCAAAATGCGCCTCCATGCTCTCCTGACGGTCGCCCTTCCAGTGGCGGTAACATTCGATAAAGGAATCGATCAGAAGTTCCCTCCCCGCATATTTGAAGGATAAACCGTTTCCCGCACTGCCAAATCCCACACCGGTGCCGGAAACGTCCGTCGTCCCGCCGCCGATATCTATGTTAATATAGCTAAGCACATCCGAAACCTTCTTTTCGTTATAGGCCCGCGCTGCCTCCGCTTCCGTATAATAAGCAATCTTTCCGGTATCCACGGCATAGGCCTGCCCTGCCCCATCTGTCAGGAGTTCGGTATTGACGATGTTGGCCACCCCTTCCCACAGCGCTTTCAGGTTCAGCTGTGTCAGTTTTCCCGGATAGGAAACCAAAAGACGGCTGACCCCCCCGTTTTCCGAAAATGCGTAAAGAAGCGCCTGTACGTATACCCCCGCCAAAAATAATGTGCTGGCCCTCTGTTCTTCTATTTCCGTTCCGTCGGAAAGCTTTAAGTCATTGTAGATTCCCCTGCTGTTAAAGTTTCCGTTGGCTGCATATTTGCACAGCATGCTGGAAGAAGCAAGGAAAAAACGCCCTGTCAAAAAAGGAACATCTTTTCCCACAGAAATTTCCGCGTTGGGATTTCCCTCCCTGAAAAGCTGCGCCACGGTAAGCGTTTTTCGCTGGGACAACAGTTCTTTGGTCTCCGACGCGCTCCTGCCCAGCCATCTGCGCTGGCCCACCTCCTCGATATCCTTTTCCCTTTCCCCTACGGTAACATTTTTGGAAAAATCCCGGTAGGGCAGGATCATCTCCTGTGTCCCGTCCCTTTGTACCGCGCAAACCGTGCTGGTGGTTCCAAAATCAATGCTGACCGCATAAGACGAGGCCAGCGAATCTTTCTGTTTCTCCCGGACCGACGGAATCATGACGACACCGCATGCCAGGGAATCGCTTTCCGTTATAACGCGCCGTACCAGGGCGTAACGGTAACGGCGTTCGCTTCTGTATACTTCCCAGCTTTCTTCCGCCCCCCGTTCGCGTATCCGGATCTTTTCCCCCGCATCCAACTCCAGCGTCAGCCGGCCGCCAAAATCCACATCACAGCTTTGCCCGTCATATCCTTCTGCAGAATCCTTTTGCGTGGCATAAAATGCCTTCCAGCTGTCCTTCGGCAGTTCGATCCACGGCCATACCATCAAATAGGGGATTTTTGCCCCCCGGATATCCCCATGCGCATATACTTTTGAAAACGCAAAGGTTTCCCCGCCGCTTCCCAGCGACAGCTTCACTTTCAGTTCTATAGCAGAGAGGCATCCGGATTCCACAGAGTATGCCAAAAATTCCAGTTTCCCGATTTTGAGTATCCCTTCCCCATAAAGCCGCATGGCCTCTTTGGTAAAAGGAATGACAGGCGCAAACCCCCGGTGCATCTGCGGCAGGTTTTTCCGGGACGCCTCATTCCCATAATGCAATTGCAGGGACTGCCAGGATCCGGTTTCATCGTCATAGCCCAGTCCGCAGACTTCCTCCTCCCCATACTGCGCAAGGACAAGTTGGTCGGTCAGCAGGGCCGGAAGCGGATGACCTGCCTGTCCGTCCCAATAGGACCAATATATTTTACAAAAATGTTCCGCCCTGTCGGACAAGCTTTTTTTCATGGCGGTACCTAAATCCCTCTGGGTTTCCAGATATTTTGCATAAAAATCCTGCAGGGCACTTTCCGCCCCCTCCCATCCGGCTATGACAAAAGGATTCTCCCCCTCCGCAAGCACAAAATCCGGGTCAATGCAGTCGCCAAACCCGTTCTGATACATCCAGGCTTTCAGCCGCTTTTCCACAAATCCGTTCCCCGCCAGACATTCCACCGGATCTTTCCAGCCCCCGTGCCAGTTATGTCCGGACGGCTCTTTTTCACCGCCTTTACCGATATACCACGGAATCAGGTTTTGGAACAGCTCTGCCGGATACTGTTTCATCGGACAGATTCCGATTTTGTGATTATACACCGCAAAAGGAACGCCGTTCTGGCAAAAGTAAAAAAGCGCCCCGGAAACAGGCCCGTTTCCGTCCCGCCGGTCGACCAAAAACCGGTACTCGTCCCCCATATTATCCAATGCAAACAGCAGGGCATAATCCAGCTTCCCCTCCCGGCTAAGCGTCTCTTTTCTTACCGTAATATGCAGCCCGCACATACTGTACACACCGCGAAGCGCAAGAACCGCGCACAGCCCCAGCCATTCCAGATACCGTTCCCGCTTTTCCCTGCCAAGACCGTTGAGGACCGCCCTCCGGTTCCCTTTTTGATTCCCAATCTCCCGGTTGACCCCCTCCACCAGCGCCACAAAATCCGTCATGTCCGCCAACGGATTGGGAATGGCATGGGGCGCGTAATACGCCTCCTCATCCGGAATCCAGATTTCGTTTATCACACCGGCAAGCCCGGCCTCTGTAGGTAACGGCCCCGGTGTAGAGCCTCCGGCCACCAAATCCTTATTTTTGACAGGCGCCATCACATCTCCGGGAAAACGATCGCTAATATTCATAATATGCTCCCATCCGCCCGCCGTGGCGGGCACGCAAACCATAGTCTATTTTTTCCGCTTCGCCGCTTCATAGCAGGCCACATAAATTTCCGAGAAATCCTGGCTTTCCTTATTTCTCCTATAATCGTCTTCAAAGCGCTTTTCGATTTCCTGCTTATAAAGCGCCGCTGCCTCCCGATCCGCAAAAGCCGCCTTTTTCTCTTCCCCCGACACGGAAGTATAATTAAAATAGACATTCAACTTGAGGGTATCCACCAATTCCTGCGGCAGCGGCATATCCTCCGTTACCTTATCCGTCTCCGCAATATTTAAAAGATCCACCATCCGGGCGGCTGCCGTATCCAGTCGGTCCGTCCTTCTGCTGTCGGTCACTTCCCCCTCCTTCTGGTCGTGGTACCGGGTCCAATCATAGCCGGACAGCGCCAGGTCAAAATAAAAGCGTATGAATTCCCTGCAAAAATCGGCGGCCCCGTTGACAGGCTCCCGGTAATGGTCGTCCAGTTCACTTTCTTTTAACGCCACCGACCAGCGTCCAAATCCGCCTCTAAAAATATTCCATTCCCTCTCGGGCAGTTTTGCCGGATCCATTGTCTGCACGGTCGCATAAACCTCCGGCATCCTCCGCAAGCGTTCATACACGTTCTCGCCGCCCACGGAATCGTTGAACCGGTGTCTCATGTACTGTGACACAACAACGCTGAAACGGAAAAATTCCTGCAGCTTATCTTCCTCATTCTGCAGTCCCAAATCCGATGCGAACAGGGTTTGCTTCTGGCCGTTTGCGATTTTCCAAAGCAATACTCCCTTGGGCAGCCGCTTTTCCAAAAACCGGTATCCCGCCGCAGCGGCCGCAAGAAGGACAATATGGAAATGCTGCCATTGCCTTTCCCCCCTCGCGTATATTTCGCTGGTATGGCACAAATCCTTTTGCCCCAGCAAAAGAAAACTCTCCACCTTTTCACTGATTCCAAAAGCGTCATAGTACTGCAGCGCTTCCTTTGTCTGGTGGAAAAATACGGTGCTGTCCGGCATCAGGGCCTTCCCCTCTGCTTCCTCCTGCCGGTTGTAGGGAAGGGAAAAATAAGGCATCATCATAGTCACACCGATTCGCATTCTGTCGCGCCAGGAGCCGTTTCCTTTCGGATCCGAAACAGAGCCCAGTACATCAATCAGATTCGGCGTCACGCTGGCCCCTGTGCCTCCAAACAGGGAGCCGTAAAGATAAATGGGAACCTGGCTTTCTGCGTCCGCCTTTTCCAGATCCTCGTACAGGGCACGCATAAAAACATTTTCCTCATGCTCCAAAAAGTCATCCCGGACATATTGAAACACCACGGAACCGATATTTGGATGCCCGTAAAACCCCTGTTCCAGATTCTCCTCCTGCTCTGCGTCTTCAAAGAAGGTTTGCAAGAGAAGCGCGTCATGGGCACTGATCCGTTTGTTGTATGTAAACAGATTTTTCAGGTTTAAAATCCGGTTATCGCCCAGTTCGATTCCCTCCTCCTGCGCGCGTTTCACTACCGTATCGTAAAAATTCCAGTTTTCCAGTACAATCTCCGGCAATTTCAAGCCCCCGGTTCCACCGGTATTTGCCTGCCGCTGCAGGAAACGGTAATACCCCATGAGATCCCGGCACTTTTTGGCGGCGTCGCTTCCGCGATCCATGTCCACCACACGGATATACAGCCTTTCCCCCATTCCCACACCGATTTTCATGGCGGTAAACAGGAAAATCAGCGCGCGGGCACACATACTCCCGGTTCCACCCGACACAATTGCATAGTAATTCATCCCTTCTCCCTCCGTTTCTCTCACACCAGCCGGTCCGGCTTCCATTTTATGGATGCAAACAGGTACAATATCACATCCAGCAGGATGCTGATAATTCCTGCCGCCACAAACGCGCTCATAATGGTATTTTCATAAGTCCTTTCCCCCTGCTGCAAACGTCCCGCCGCCGCCTGCCGCATTGCAGCCAATAAAAACGCCTGTCCAACGATCAACACCGCCCCCGGCACAACGGCATGCCTCCTTTCCCTTGCCGCCACGCCGTAATCCACGCCCTTTGCGGCCAATGCGTAACTGATATACATCCAAACAAAAGCTGCCGCAGGCAGAAGCGTGGCAGGCAATACATTATAAAACCGGAAGGCTGCCGCTACCTCGGTACGCAAAATCGGCAGCAGTTCCTTATTGTCATAAATCAATACCGTTCCGATTCCGTAACGGAAAGCTGCCGATAAAATCAACAGCACTGCCAGTCCGATTCCCAAGTTTTTCATTCCGGTTTCTTTCAGTTTCCCTATCATGACCGTCTCTTCCTCCCTTTCATCTTTTACTCTTTTGATTCACTTTGAAAATATAATCCACATATGCAATATAATCCACCGGCGTCTCCTGACCAAAAAAATTTTCCAATCTCTGCGTGAGCAGCCCCAGCTTAGGCGTCCTGCAAAACTGTACGGCCGCTTCCTGCCTTGCCTCCTCACTGCTTTCCGGCCAAAAATATTGTGCGTCTTCCCCCGCAAGCCCTTCCAGTGCCACGCGGTAATCCGCCACATTTGCGGAAAATGCATCCAGTTTCCCTGCGTCCGCAAGCGGCTCGGCCCGCATCGCCATATGGATCGGAACCGTCAGCAGATAATCCGTATTGTCCTTTAAAAGTCCTCCGTCCTTCTCTGTACCGGCGTCCAGCAACACCCGCAAGTAGGCCACACGCCTCCCTGCCGCCAGCAGCTGGTCTCCCGTCGCATACTCTTCCAGGGAACCCTCCACCGTCTCAAACCGGATTTGGACATTCCCCTGTACATTTTTGTCCGCCAAGACCCAGTCCTGTTCATTCCGCTCATATAAACAGACCTCTGACGGCACAATCCGATACACGTCTTTTTGTGCCCCATCTCTTCCGAGTACGGTTTCCAACCCTTTCGGCAAATCGGCATAAGCGGAAACCAATATGAAATTTCCAAAAGAGCCGCAGCTGCCAATTCCCGGCCCCATCGTTACACTAAACGCATTTTCCCGCCCTGCAAGGACCGTCAAATCATTCACATTGGCGCTTCCCCAAACGTCATACACATGGGCATTCAAAAGCCCTTCCCCCTGCCTGCGGGCATTGGCAGGCGCCTGCGTCTCCCCGCCGCCAAACACCTCGTCCGATATTCCCGCCATCGTATTGCGTACGGTTTCAAAGGTTAGCGGCACATGACAGGACGTACCTGCGCGGCGAAACATACACCAAACCGCCTGCTTGGGATCCCCTGTTTTCTTCCGGATTCCGTCACAGTAAGTTTCCACCAGATTATCCGGTCCGGTAATGATGTAATAAAAAGCCGCTTCCCCTTCATAATCCTCCACCGATACCATTTTGCTCCCCGTGGAAGTATCGGAGAAAACCGGAACCGACAGCTGCCCTGCAAACGGGCTCCTGCAGGCCACAATACCCACCGCCGCGTCCTCCGTCTTCCTGCAGTACTCTATAATCCCGTCGCAAATCGTGTTAAGGTCAAATTCCTGCTCCATCAAATCGCTGACCACCACAGTCAGCCCATCCTTTGCAAACGGATTGTTTCCGTCCAGGAACAGCCTTGTCAGCGGACCGGCTTTTTTCACCGTGCCGTCCGCATAAACATGATCCAACGTCCCCTCCCGGTGTCCTTCATGGGAACCGGTATAAAACGACTCCGTCATAAAATAATTGTGCAGGCTGCCTTCCGCATCAATCTGCGTCCACGCAAGTTCCTGATTGATTCCATCCTCCGGATTTGAATCCGTCAGCACATATGCCTCCATCCGTTCCAATCCGTTTTTTCCGGCATCCAGCATTTCCGTCGCCTGATCCAGCGCGGCATCCAGCAGATTTACGTAAACGTTGTTTCCGTCCTCTACCGCCACATACCCCATCATACTTCTGGTATTATCGTAATAAATCCGAAAAACCGTCCCGGCTTTATCCTGCGTACCCTCCGACAATATCCGCAAATCTTCCAATTCCTTCTGGTGCCTGTCAAGCAGTTCCGTCGGTATTCCTTCCCCCATTGTCTCGGACACGCCGTCCCTTACGCCACATCCCGCTATCGCCAAAACAGCCGCCAGCCAAATGCCCAAACCGGGCTTCTTCCACCGCATCACTTTTCTTCTCTCTCCTCCGCTTTCATATCCAAAACCACGCAAACACCACCCATAGGGCTGCTGCCAATTCGCAGACAAGCAATACCGTTCCCGCTGCCCAAAACCGCTCTATTAACGCACCATCCCTGTTTTGCTTCTCTTCCTCTTCCAAACTGCCGGTCTGCTCCGAAACCGGTTCCTCCATCCGGCACACATCCTCCGGATTCCTTTTCTCTGCTTTTGTATCCTTCTTTTGTTCCAGGCACCCTTCCGCATCCTGCCGCGTAAACTCCCTGCCGCACTGTTGAAACAGGTTATCGAGCCAAAATACCGCTTCTTTCACTTCCATACGGATCAGCAGTTTTGTATCATAATACAATTCCGCTTTCCGATCCATAATTGCCGCAAGCATTTCCCACTCCCTGCGTCTTTTTAACAATTCCTCACAGTATATTTTATCAAGCAGATCAACCCGCCATAGCGTTTCCACCAAAGCTTGGACACTTTCTTTCCGAAGCTGCGCCAGTTCACAACAAAAAGGAAGGTTTCGCAGCAGTTTCGTACCGCCGTATTCTCCGTCCTCCCAGTCTTTTTGTACAATTTCTGCCGCCTCCCCGTAGAACCTTTCCCTTTGACCGGCTGCAGAATATTCCCCTTTCTCTAATTTCAGAAGCAGTTGCAGCTTATCGCCTAATATCTTCCGCTTCCAGTCACGGGCAAATTCCGACAGCAGTTTTTCCTCTTCCCCTCTTTCCCGACGCTCTTTTTCGATGTTTGCTTCTTCCGCCTCTCCTAAAAATGACTGGAGATATGAATGTATTTCCCCCCATGCCAGACCCAAAACCGACTGGTCATTCTTTTCTGCCTCCGTTAACCGTACAAGCATTTTTAAATATTCCAAATTGCTGCGGCCGTTCTCCGGATCCGGTCCGGTTTTACAGCCTTCAATCAGCATATCTGCCCCCGTCCACTTCAGCAAAGGCTCTACCAGAACATTTCCCAAACCCCGCATTCCGTCCTGCGGATCCGGCAGATATTTTTTACAAATGTCCTCAAACAAGGCAAAAACCTTTTCCGCTTCCCTTGTATACTGCGACAATTTTGCAAGACGCTGCCCGGTAACGTGCGATGGCAATAATTTTTTCAAAACATCCTTGTTCCATAGGAAGTTCTGCATTTCTTCTTTGGTCAGGCTTTCCTGCACCGTCTCCAAAAATATTTCCTTTATGCGGTCATTCCCCAAACGGTTACGGTCATACCATTCGCACCACTCAAAAACCTCTTCGTCAGACAACTTTTCTCTTCTTTTTTTTGGCATCCGGTACAAAAGGTAAAAATAATCCTGATACAGCTGCAGGGAGACTTTGCCGTCCTGCCGTTCTTCTATCTCCGAAAAAAGATGTTCAAAGTAATCTTCCCTTTTCTCATCCTCAAGCAGAAACCGGAGAAATTCCTCTCTTTTTGTCTCCCGGCATTTTCCCTCCGGGGGTTTTTCCATCTCCAAAACCGTATACCCGGCGATGGAATCCGGCAGTTCTGCATCACTGTCTGCCAGACAAAAGCAAACCGACTGCGCAAGCCGGTCTTCCTCCTCCCCTTCAAACCGCACCGCCGTAACGTTTGTACAAAATCCCGCACGCTCTCTTACGCCATATGGGAGACATTCATAGACCTGCAGAAGTACCTTTCTGGCAAGCCTGTCCGCCTCTTCCCCTTTTCGGTTTAACCGAAGGAGCACCTTTTGTCCCTCCAGCAGCCGTTCCAAAATTTCCCCTAAAATTTTACTGTCCAAGAGCGCCGCACAAAAATCCTCCGGCAAAAAAGAAGCATCCGCCAAAGCAATATCCGGAAACGCATCCCCGCATTCCTGCACGGGTAAGCCGCACAGCGTTTCCTGTTCCATGAACTGCAGGCGCAAAATTTGAGGGAAATCTCTTCCAAAAATATAGTTTTCTTTTACATTCCACACATATCCCTGCGCAAAATCCGCACTCCTTGCCGTTTCCTGACCTGACCTTTGGAAATAAAACCGGGGGTTTTCAGATGAAATCCCCAGATCCGTCGTAATCCCCAGATAACAAACCTTGTTTTGCGTCGATCCGGAGACATTCTGCATCAGTTTATAGAATGCCTGCTCCCTCTCTGGGCTTCCGCTGTGGAAAAACGCATTTTTCGAGGCGATCCGGTATCCTTTTTTCCCGAAGTTTGCATATCCATATTGTATCAACCGCTTCCTCCCCCTCTATTCTTCCTGCGGACACCGCAGTTCCTTCCCCCAAAGTACCGCCAGCCTGTTTTGCGCATTCTCCCCTCCGGGCAGACCGTCCTGTCCCCTGCCGCAGGAAAGGATCCCGTCCAAAGCCAACAGCCACAAAAAGGGAGCCGCTATGCCAAATCGTTCCGCTTTCGCTTTTTCGTACCGTTTTTTCCCTTCCGATTCCTTCCTCTCCCCCTGCGCCTCGTCCGCATAATAATCGCAGTATCCCGCCGTACCCGCGCTTACCGGAAATACCGCCAAACGGATATTTTCCCCGGCGGCCTGCAGGGAACCCTTTTCCCGCATCATCGCCGTCAGATTCGCCAAAATCCCCGGCGCAATCGTTTCCGCACACTCGCCTGCCACCCTGCATAAGGAGGACATTGCTTCCAGATTATATACGGCATGCCGCATTCCGTCTGCCGTGTCCGCCTCCACCACAGGCTGTATACGGCGCAGATTGACGGCCCCGCCATATTGCACACAGTTTCCGCCCGGAAAGACCATCTCCGCTTTTGTCAAAAGCAGGGCTGCCGGTATATTCTTGTCCGGAAAATCCATCATCCATTCTTTATAACGGGCTGCCTCCACCTGGAGATCCTCCGGATCACAAGACATTCCCATAAACAGTGCGTCGCAATGTCTTAGGAGGCTTTTGGAAGCCGCAGCAGCGGCTGCCGCCGACACATGCGACTGATTTCCAAACGCTTCCCCCGCAACATCTGCCAGCGCATAAATGACCGGCTCTTTGTCCTTGGGTGTCACAACGAATGTGAGGGAAGCGGCGGAATCTTTTCCCAAGTCTGTTTTCTGCACATGAAAACCGTGCCGGTATGCCCACTTGGGACTGCTGATCCGGTTTCGGCTTTCCTCTATACCCAAGAACTTTCTCCACTGCCTGTCTTCCTCCGGACGCTCGTAACCCAAGGTAAACGGAAGCTTCCTGTATGCGCCGGTAGAAACCTCTGTATCCACAAAATCCGTAAACGCCGCCAGAAACGTCGTTTTTCCGATAGACTGTCCGCCCAACAGACCGATGGTCACCTGACGGTATACCCCGTATACCTTTGATAATCTGCTGTGGCAATGCGGGCAGCAGGATTCCGTGCATTCAAATCCCCCATTTGTTCCGTTCGGATCGGTACAAATGTATAGCTTTTCGGGAGACTTTCTGCCGCTCAAACCGGACACGGTATAAATCCATCCTACATACAGTTTCCGGATGCGGGTACAGTCCACCTCAAACATCGTTCCATTGGATCCCATAAACTGCACAGCCGGATCCGCCATACAAAACTTTTTTAGCGTATCCAAAAAAGTATAATAAACGGCCTCCCTTTCTTCCCGGTTTCCCAGCGTCCCCTGCTTTAGGAAAGGAGTTGCCGCTGTCTGCACCCTCTGGGCGACTTTCAGATATGGGACATATTTCTTGTCGGTTTCCCTTCTCCATTCCAACTCGCGCACCAGTGTTTTGAAATCCCTTTCATATCCCGTTTTCTTTTCATCATGTTTTACCATATACCGTATCAAAAGCATAAGGTTGTTTTCCGGTAAATGCAGCTGCATTTCAATCATTCTCACCACATTAATCATGGAGTATCCGATTTTGGTAAGCATATCTATTGGCGGCGCCTCTGCAGACTGCCACAAAAAACTTTTAATTTCTTCCACTCCCAATACAGGTCCGCCAAAAATTCCGCCCACTTCAAAACTTTTCTGTAAGGCCTCCCCTACATTTACCTGTTTGCCGTCCATTTCCAGATACATACATGCCAACAGCGGATGAAGGAGAAAATACCGCTCATTCCCGTTTACTTTCTGCCCGCATTCCAGACAGACATACGGATACGCCTCCCGCGTATCAGCCATACTTATCCCCTCCTCCCACTATCCGCTTTATCAGAAAAATAGCGTAAACCGATTTCCAGCCCGCACGCATGAAACTCCGAAGCCTCCGAAAACCTATCGTTGACAGAACCATCCGGCACCGGAAGATAAATCGCACATTTTTCCAGCCTGTCCATTTGTTCCGACAAAACAAACGGCTTTTCCGGCGACATCATGGCTTCCACCCCGCAAAGCCGAAAACGTTTCCCCTGTTCCATTCCCTGCAAACGAACCTTCCCGGCAAGTTCTCCCGCACAGTCCGTCAGATACCGGAATATAATGTCCTGACCAAAACCGCTGCACGCATAGCATCCGGCATAAGCCGCAAGAAGCGGTCCCATCAGAATATCTGCAGCCTGTTTCTTTTTTCCGAAAACATCCTGCATTTTGACCGTATCCGCATTGCCGCCGGCACTTCTGTACTCCTTGGGCAGGAGAATATAATATCTGCCGACGCTTACTCTGGGATAAAATTTTTTGCTTTCCTGCGCTTTTTTCCGCGCTTCAACCGTTTTACCGTTAAACCATACTTCCATCTGCAAAACACCGGACATCCTGTTCGCGTAAAGCCGTGCGGAACGTGACTGATAAATTCCCAAAACCGCCAAGCAAACTGCCAGTAAAGTGATGAACCCCAAAAGCATCCTTCCAACCTCTCCATTTCCGTCCCCAAAGCCCACTTGCCTGCTATTTACCTACACCGCTTATATCAGTTTTTCTTTTTATTATAACATTTTTCGACAGAGGCGGCCGTAGAAATAATCGCCATATTGTTATGCAATATCCATAATACCAAATATGGTATTATAAGGTCTGTATAGTGAAGAGTTAAAATTCATTCCTTTTGCGACCATTGCGCCGACTTTGGCCGTGCAAAATTACGGCATTCTCTATCTTACCTTTTAAATGCTTTTGATAAACAGCAGCTAGTGTGTAGCCTATACAGCCCCCTTATTTACCAGCGCGGGTGTTTTGTTTGCCTGCAGCACATGGCAATCCTACATTTTTCTATGCAGATAACCATAGAGGACTACAAGATAGCGGTCTGCACAACGCATTGTCCGGTTTGCCCAGAGACGTTTTGTAAAGGACTTTTTAATCAGATTCACAAACAATTTAGCATATTTCTCCACGAATCCACAAAATTTTCTCATTTTATGCTATACTGACGACATAGCTGTGCAAAAATCTTGTGGAGGTTAATTATGGCAAATACATTAAAAGACTATGTTTATGATGACTCATTTATAGAAAGAATGAATAGAGCCTTTTCTGATCTACGTGCTGATTATGAATTAAGTATGGATGCTGATAAAGAAAAAGTATCCGAATTAAAAGCTATGCATGTAGATGTAAAAAATCAATTATCAGACTTAATTTCATATTCGTCTTCATCAAGTGGTGTCATTTCTGGCCTTCGTGGTACAGGAAAAACGCATTTAATGCTTCTTGCCCGTCACGAAATCAATGAAAACTGTTTTACCGGAAAGGCCAATGGTTTTTTGAATACAAATACAATTAGAGAAGAATTGATGTCCTTAATGAAATTATTAAATCTTAAAGGCATGGTTTTATACATCGATGAGTGGGAGAAAATCTCATATAACTCTGAATTGCAGCGCTTTTTATCTTTTTATATTGATCGAATATTGGACAATCCTATATATTGTTGGATTAATATTGTCCCTTATCGGGGTAGCCTCTATCACTTAGACAGAGGTGCTGATTTGCAACATCTTATTGATTTAGACGAGAATTAGATTTTTGAAAACTCAAGCAAAGATCGTGAATTGTGCCTTAATTACTTTAAAGAATTTGTAAATAAACGTTTAGCATATTATTTTAATATTTCTAAAATTGATGTTTCTCTTATGAACAATAATAATAAAAACTTTGAAAAACTTGTTCTTGCCAGTATGGGAAATTCTCGTGATTTTGGAACAATATTACTTAAATGTTGGTCTGAATTTCGTGCTTATAGAACAAGTCAGTTATCTCCAGGGCGACCATATCAATATATAAGCGAAGAAATGGTAATTTCCGCAATTAAAAATAATGGCGAAAAGAAAATAAGCTATATAAATAATAATCCTTCAATATCAAAAACATGGAATGATTTAGAAACATTTTGTATTTCTAAAAAGTCCAGCCATTTAGCCATAGAAGAAAAGCGTGTCAACATAGACGCCATTTCTATGCCGGAATTTTCGGATTTAATTTATCATCGATTATTACATTTGAGGAAAAAGCATGTTCCGGCAAAAGAAACATCAATAGAGAGCAAATTATCAATATATGCTCTCAATTATTCGTCAATATATGATTTACATTCGAGCCAAAAAAAGATACAGTTTATAACTGATTATGATACCATACACAATAGGGTTCGTCGATATATTTATAACCCAACTACTATTATTAATCATATCAAAATTCAGTCGGGAGAAATTTTTCCTTGTGTATCTTGTGGCGAAAATATCTCCATAACCAAAATGACAGCTGCTTGGAATAATAATGCGTGTCCTTATTGTGGTGGCAAAATTAGAGTAGAATAATAAATAGAGCCGGGAATCTGGTTTTTAGATTTCCCGGCTCTATAACTTTGCCTATGCGCCCCTATCAGCTTTCAGTTGTTTGACTTCCTCAAGAGAAAGTCCTGAAATATTAAC
>DERU01000086.1 GCA_002361095.1 Lachnospiraceae bacterium UBA3332 | reverse complement strand
GGAAAAGATCCGTCCGCGCCTCCCCCGCCGTCTGCTCCCCGGTTTGACCCAAGCCCTTCCCCACCCCGTGAAAAGTAACGCTTTTCGGTTTAAATTTATGCATCGGCAAGATGTAGGCTGTTCCCGCGCTCCCGCACGGAAATGGCTATATTGCAGTCCGCCACATACTGGTAATTTGCCTCCAGCGCATAATCCACCTCCAGGCAAATTTCCCCGTCCGCTTCCACAACCTCCACCCGGCTTGTATCCATACCGATCATAATGACGCCGAAAGGCGTCCGGTAACGGCTCAGATTTTTCTTCCCCTCTTCAAAAAACATCTGTACGTTCAAAAGCCCCCGCTTCGTAAGCGTGAGTTCCCCGTTCCTGAAATGCAAAATGTTTTTCGCAGGTTCCCGAAAACCTTCCATATATTCGTCAAATATCAGATAATGGCTTCCGTTGCAGAAGCGGTATTCCCCCTGCTGTACGGTCTCGATATCATCCTCCGAAGCATTTTCCATAAAATGCAGTCCCCTGATGGAAATCATTACGTCTTTTGTCATAATCAATAGTCCTCTATCGGAATTACTTTCGCGCTCAACACACCGTATTTGATAATGGAATTTGCAAAATGAATAAACTGCTCCGCCCCGTCGCTGACAAAAAACTGATGCCAGTTTGTCCCCAGCTGCGGCTGTCTGTCACTGGAAAGTCCGTGTTTATGCAAAAGTTCTTTCAACTCCCGCGCGGTCTCGTAGGCGGGATTTACCAATGTCACATGCTCCCCCATGACTTTACCCACCGTGGAACGGATCAGCGGATAGTGGGTACACCCCAGTATCAGCGTATCAATCTCGCTGTCGATCAGACCGCCCAAATAGCGCATGGCGATCTCATCCGTCACCGGGTCCTGCCAGAGTCCCTCTTCCACCAACGGCACAAACAGGGGGCAGGCTTTCCCGATTACTTTTGCCCTAGGATTGATCTTCTGGATATATGTAGTATAAATGCCGCTCCCGACCGTCGCCTGCGTACCGATCACGCCGATACGCCCGTTTTGAGTAACCTGTGCGGCCACCTTCGCGCCCGGCTTTACCACACCGATAACCGGCAAATCAATTTCCCCCTCCAATTCATCCAAAGCGTATGCGCTCGCCGTATTACACGCCACCACAATGGCTTTCACACACATAGTCTGCAGAAAACGCACGATCTGCCTGGAATAGCGGGTCACCGTCTCCCGTGATTTGCTCCCGTAAGGCACGCGGGCGGTATCCCCAAAATAAATGATTCTTTCATGGGGCAGCTGCCGCATAATCTCCCGCACGACCGTCATTCCCCCGATACCGGAATCAAAGACGCCGATCGGCATCCCCTTCTTCTCATCATTCTCCATCACAACCTCCATGCCGCGCTTTTTTCTCCCCCAACCATTCTTCAATTTTTTCAAACAGCGCGAAGCGCAGTTCCACTTCTCCCGGCCCTGCTTTCATAATATTCCAATAATCCTCCGGACAGTCCTTCTCCACAATCTTTCCGTTCTCGGTCACCCTGTACAAATCTTCCGTAAGCGCGTACTGCGGATATATTATCCCCCAGAACATTGTAATTGTCAAAAACAAAATACCGGCACGCAGATACTTTTCCATGCTTGCTCCCATCCGCCCGTTTTAGCGGGCATTCTGATCGGGCGTTTTTCCCGACCGCGCCTTATCTTACCGACGCTCCTGCCTTTTAAGCATAGCCTATCCGCGTGCCCTCTATTCATTCTTTTTTCATTTCTTTTTTCGTTCCGCAATCATCCGGATAACCGCTTTCTCCTGATTGTCAATATGCGCCCGAATGGCTTTTGCCCCGCCTTCCCTGTCCCGGTTGCAGATCGCCTCATAAATCTTTTGGTGCTCCGCGATCAACGCTTCATAGTGAGCCTCATCCTTGACATACTCCAGCCGGTACCGGTACATCTGCTGGGAAACGTTCCCGATCATCTGCACCAGCTTTTCGTTCCGGCTCGCCGCAAGAATAATGTCATGCAGGGCTACATCGGCCTGAGCCACCCGATTGGCGTCCCCGCGTTTCGTCTCCTCCGCAAAATGCCCGCACGCCCTTTTGAGCTGTTCCAATTCCTCTTTCGTGATCCGCTCACAGGCAAGTTCCACGGCCAGTGCATCCAGCGCGCTGCGCACCTCCAGTACCTCCCGCAGATTTTTCTCCGTGATCTGCGCCACTTCCGCCCCACGCCTGGGAATCATTGTCACCAGCCCTTCCAGTTCCAGCATACGGATCGCCTCACGGATGGGTGTCCTGGAAACCCCCAGCTTATCGGCAAGATGAATCTCCATCAGCCTCTCGCCCGGTTTAAGTTCCCCTGTCAAAATACTCTGCCGCAGTGTGCGAAATACCACGTCCCGTAACGGCAAATATGCATATTCCATATGATTTTCAAATTCCTTCATTCCCATCCGCTCCCATTCGCCCTAAAACGGTATTTCATTTTGCGTCCGCAGCCTCCCATGCCGCAATCCCGACAAAGCCGTCATGCACCGCACCCGTCGTCTGCCCTCCCCGCAAACTCCGTAAGATATACCTGCCTTGTATATCCCCGTTTCAGCATTGCCCCGTATGCCTCCCGGGCCGCCTCTTTCTCTTTAAAAATCCCAAACACAGTGGGGCCGCTGCCGCTCATCAGCGCGTTTAACGCTCCCTGCATCTTTAAAAACGCTTTGATATCGGCAATCACCGGATGCCGTTTCACGGTGACTGTCTCCAACACATTCCCAAGCCTCTCCGCAATTTTGCCTAAATCGCCGCTTCGTATACTGCCTACCATCCCGTCGATGTCAGGATGCTCCTTCAGCCTGTCGGCATGTAGGTTTTCATATACATATTTCGTGGATACGTCCACCTCCGGCTTTGCCACCACCAAAAAAGCCTGCGGAACCGCAGGAAGCGGCGTCAAAATCTCCCCGATCCCCTCGCAGAGCGCCGTTCCTCCCATCAGGCAATAGGGCACATCCGCGCCGATCTTTACGCCGATTTTCTGCTTTTCCTCCAGTGAAAGCCCCAAATCAAAAAGACGATCCATGGCATGAATGGCGGCTGCCGCATCCGTACTGCCTCCCGCCATACCGGCCGCTATGGGAATATTCTTCTCAAGACGCACCGCAACCCCATCCGAAATGCGGTAATTCTCCCTGACCAGCCTGACGGCTTTATGAATCAGATTTCCCCCGTCACAGGGAAGCTGCGCCTTATCCGTCCGGATACGGATTTCATCGCTGCGCAGCCTGCCAAACTCCAACCTGTCGCAAATGCCCACCGTCTGCATCACCATTTTCACTTCGTGGTAACCGTCTTCCCTGCGGCGCAGTACGTCCAATCCCAAATTGATCTTTGCCATTGCCTGTAAACTTATGCTATCCATCCCTGCCCCCAACTGAAAAGCCCTCTAAAACCGGTCCTGTATCCGTCTTGCATTTTGTATACAACAATTGTATTTATTTTAGAACAATCTTCCCCGTTTTGTCAATAGGCATCTTGGGTTATCTTTCGTCCCAAAAAGGCCGGAAAGCCTGCCAAATAAAGTACATTCCCGGATTTGTCCCCGTTTGCCAATGTTTATGGGTTTTCGTAAAAATATGTATTATTTTTGCGGTTATTGGGGTATAAATTGGGGTAAATTTTGGGGTATAAAATAAAGGAACCGTGCGGGTTTTCGGCATCCAGACAGTTTGCAAAACGGGGCAAAAAGGCAGCAGGCTTCCGGATATCCCTGCGCCTGCTGCCTTCAAAACGCTATTCTTATGTTGTCCATTTCCTCTTTTTTCCTGTTTGGCAGGACATGCGAATACAAATCCATTGTCATCGCAAGGCTGGAATGTCCCAGAATGGTTTTCAATACCTGTGGGCTGCCGCCCTGTTCAATATATCTGGTGGCAAAGGTGTCCCGCAGGGCATGCGCGGAAAAATGCCCAATATTGATCCCGTCCGCCCTCATCCGCTCCAGTATATTCCCGATCGCCTTATTCACTGTGCCGTTATATACCATCTTTCCGCCAAACCCTTCAAACACCCGATCCTGCAGCCCAATGACATCTCCATGTATATACCCCTGTTTCCCTTTCTGGCTTTTTAGGATTTCCCTTATGGACTCATTGACCGGGATGTCCCGGATTCCGGCCTTGCTCTTAGGGGTTCCAACGGTATAACTCCCGTCCTGCTTCCGGCTTATGGTTTTTGTAACATGGATTACGCTGTTAATATAGTCTATGTCCTGCCATGTCAGCGCGGTCGCTTCCCCAATCCGCATACCGGTACAAAGCAGCAATGCCAGCAATTCATAAAACCATTCCTTCCTTGCGTACTGCATGAACTGTTCCTGTTCTTCTTCCGTCAGCGCCCGGTGGTATGTCTCACTCGCAGCCTTTTCATCCGTTTTTAGGGGTTTTACGCCATCTGCCGGACTTTTTGCAATGATACCGTCCTCCACTGCGGCATTCAGGATGCATTTCAATTGCACAATGGTTACGTTTACGGTGGTTGATTTCTGCTTTTGTGCAAGTTCCTTCTGAAACCTTACGATTTCCCGCTTTTCCAGTTCAATTATTTTCCTGTGCCCCAAAGCGGGGCCAATATGGTTTTTATACCGGGAATCCACGTTGAGGGCCGTACTTCCCTTGACCGTGCCCTTCCGTGCCTCCCTCCATTCCCCATAGTAACGGTCTAAAGTAATGTTCCATTTGTCCACAAACTGCCCGGCCTGTATGCGCGCCCGCGCTGCTGATTCCTTTTCCCTGCATTCCTTTAACGTGTCTGCGTATACGCTGTAACGTTTCCCGTTAATTGTGAAACGGCTTTCATATTTCCCATCCCGGCGCTGTCTGTACCCGGATGCTACTGTGCGCTTTCCCATGCCACACCCCCCAGCAATGCCGCCGCCATCTTAAATCCCCTCGCAAACCCCTGCTTCTCACGGGCCGAAAGGCTGGTAATCAGGAATCTTTGTATCTCCTCGGAAGCTGTTTCGTAGACATCCCGCTTTATGGCCCCCAGCCTTTCCAGAAAGCCAAACAGGGTGTCCGTCGTCTCCTGTGTCTCCGGCATGTCCATGGCATACTCCGGCTTAAGGGTGTCGAGGTTGTTGTATATCTGTCCTATCATCTCATCCTGTGCATCCAGCCGTTCCTGTACGCCTGCCTGTTTTGCCGGACTGTGAAAACGGCAAAGTACAAATGCCAGTATCTGCATCAAATTGTTTTCGT
The DNA here is from genome assembly GCA_002361095.1 of Lachnospiraceae bacterium UBA3332. Classification (GTDB taxonomy): domain Bacteria; phylum Bacillota; class Clostridia; order Lachnospirales; family Lachnospiraceae; genus Gallintestinimicrobium. The sequence goes on along the minus strand of DERU01000086.1, from coordinate 2,021 downwards.
CCTCTATGTCTGCCAGCATGTGGCAGATCAGCATGCGCTGTTCTTTCTCCCTGCCTGTCATCTAAGTCTCCTTCCCCGGCCCCGCTGTTTTACCAGCTGCGTCAGCCTGTTACAAATTTTAATTTGCAAATGGGGACTGGTGTGTTATAATCAGGCCAGTCCCATATGCACCGGTGCGTAATGGGGTATGTCTTTTTACCGGCCCCGTGCAGTTGCCGCTGCGCAGGGCCTTTTTATTATGCGGTCGCCACGTGGTCGGTGATAACCGTGCCCGCCTGCACCCTCTTTACAGATGCTGCCCGCCTGCACATACAGGGGCCAATGTTGACCCACTCCGCCGGAATGCATGCGCTAATAAACCGGTTTCCCTCCACGATAATCCGGCACTCTTCCGGATACCCGGCCGCAAGCCGCCTTATCCGCTCCACGTTGTGGTTCTGTGAAAATGTCACCACTGCCCTTGACTGGTCATTGCACCATTCAATGGCGTTCTCGTTGCACATGGCTGGATCTGGAAGAAGCAGTTCGCCAACATGGCATCCTACCGCATCCGCAATCAGTTCCGCAGTCTGATACCCTACAGACTGGCTTTCTATAATCTGCACAAATGCCTTTCTGGACAGTCCGGTGTATTTTCTTACCGTTTCGTCCGTAAGGTTTTTCATGCCGGCGATGACATAATATTCATGTACATTAAATTTCAAAATTATCACCCTCCAATGCTGTGTGTCTGGCAGCAGGCTTTCCGGATATAAAACGACTGCTTCCGCCATGCCCTTTCGCCCACCCCGTGATTCCCCCCGCAAAGGGATTTTCGGAGCAAAAATGCCTTAGGGCACAGATTACCGGGAAAATCCTTTCACCCGCCGTAATTGCACACTGCTGCCCGGTTACGGGCTGCAGAATCCGTTTTAGCGGCTCCCCCTGTCCCGGCCGGAAATCCTTCCTTGTTTTTCCCGGCGCATTTTCGGGAAAGCCGCCTTGTCCGGAATGATATGAGCGCCACCGGGCAGGAATAAGTAGCCGCCACCGGTTCCCCTGCCCCCTGCTGGCAAACCTCCCTTTCCTTTCTCCACTCTGCACCGGGAATCCCCGCAAGCCTATCCAGCTTTGTAATGACGGTGGTATCCGAAGTGTAAACAACGGCCCTCCCATCATCACGCCCAAAACTTATGTGCGTTTCCTGTTCCATCCTTGCCAGTCCCATCCATAAATCCTCCTTTAGTGTATGTGTCCGGCAGCAGGGTTTTGCAGTTGCCGCCATCCCTGCTGCCGTTATGCCAATTTGTCAGCCCTGCGCCACCATGTGCCCCCTTTCAATCCTTCACAATTTCCATGACCGCCAACTTCCAATATGACACGTACCGGCGCATTTCTTGCCCGGTTCCCCGGAATGGCCCTGCCCGTTCCTGTATGCCCAATTCGCTGCCCCCTTTTTCCGCCTGCCAGCCTTATACCGCGATATCCACCAGTACGCCATAATTTTCCTTGTCGCCGTAACCCCCGATAACCTTTACAGCTGCCATAAGTTTCATGCCGCCATCAAGGACAACCGCCACACTTTGGCAGATACCCTTTGGCAAATATCCAATGTGTGCATATCCAATTCCCTTAATGCCTACCACTACAGCTACAGCGTATTTATCAAATGTGTTTGCCCTGTCACGCCTAAGGTAGGTTGTAAGTTCTTCCGGCTTTCTTCCCGCTATGAACTGCAATAATTTTTGTCTGTTACCGAATGTCACGCCTGCCGCCTTTACCGTGATACCTTCTTTGATTCTCCTCCAAGCTGTCCTAAACGCATTTGAAAGCGAATATCCCAGCTTGCGGAGTTGGTTCGCCATTGTTGCCACCGCCTTTCTTGTCTTTGTGACTTCCTTCATATCCTGACCCCTTTCTTTTCCCTTTCCTGTGGTACAGGATAAGTATACACTATTCCTTGACCATGTTCTATTGACATTATACACAATTTTTTGACTATATTATACACTATTGTTTGTATATATTATACACTTGCAAAA
>DERU01000162.1:1208-3094 GCA_002361095.1 Lachnospiraceae bacterium UBA3332 | reverse complement strand
CTGCCCGCTTTAGCGGGCATAAATTCACGGTTGAAAAACTGTCACATATGGTTTTTCAACTTAACCTCATTTCCGCACAGTTCAATCATATAGAAATATGAATGCCGCGCCAACATGCACTTCATTGCAGTTCTATCAACGAGCCTATCATAGCATGGGTTTTGACAAATGTCCACAAAGATCCGCCCTCGCCTGCCCCGCCGTCTGCTCCCCGGTTTGGCCCAAACCCTGCCCCCCTGTAAAAAGTACGTTCATCCGGTAGTTTGCCGCCAGTTTTTTGAATTTCCCATCCAGCCCTTCCGTGTCCGGCATCTCCTGCAGCTGGCGCGGCGCCCTCCGCTATGAAATTATCCTGTTAAACCCCTTGAAATGACGGACGATATGCCCGAACCGGAAAACGCCGCCCCTGCCGACATCCCGGTCACAGAATTTTATACGGATTCAGATTCCCTGCTTTGGCAGGAATGATATTTATTATAACGGATAATCCATTCCCCAGGCAGGCAAAAAGAACAAACCTTTTGTTGAAATCATTTTTTCCATGTGGTATACTGAATGCAATATGAAGCGCTGCACGACATGCAGCAGACAGGAGGGCTTATGACTGCGAAGGAATGTATCCTCGGCCGCAGAAGTATCCGCAGATTTTCCGATACCCCGGTCGATCATGAACTGTTATCCGGCATTGTGGAAACCGCGTCCCTTGCGCCCAGCTGGAAGAACACACAGATCGTCCGCTACCTCGCGTTGGAGGGAGCGTTAAAAGACCGCATCGCTGCAGAATGCACAACGGCATTCCCCAACAACGGCAAGATCATCGAGAACGCGCCCATGCTGATTGCGGTTACCGTAATCAAGAACAGATGCGGCTATGAAAGGGACGGTTCTTTTACCACTCCCAGAAAAGACACTTGGCAGATGTTCGATGCGGGCGTCGCGTCGCAGACTTTCTGTCTGGCAGCCCACGAGGCAGGACTTGGCTCTGTGATTATCGGCATTTTTGACCGGGAAAAAGCCGAAGCCATTTTGGAAATTCCACAGGACAGGGAACTTGTCACCCTGATTCCCATAGGATATCCCGCCGAAGAGCCTGCCGCACCCAAACGCAAGAGCGTAACCGAATTGCTGACGTTTAGGCAATGACCAATCGAATCGAGTGGGGAAACCTACTCGATTTCTTTACGAACCTGATTGGAGGTATAAAACCTATGAGACACCTGATGAACCCGCTGGACTTTAGCGTGGAAGAACTGGACCGGCTGTTTGACCTGGCCAATGCGATCGAAGCCGACCCGTCCAAATACGCGCATGCCTGTGCCGGGAAAAAGCTTGCCACCTGCTTTTATGAGCCCAGTACCCGGACCCGCCTGAGTTTCGAGGCCGCCATGCTCAATCTTGGCGGAAGCGTTTTAGGTTTTTCCGACGCGCAAAGTTCTTCCGCTTCCAAAGGGGAAAGCGTTTCCGATACCATCCGCGTCATTTCCTGTTACGCCGATATCTGCGCCATGCGGCATCCAAAAGAAGGCGCGCCCATGGTAGCCGCCGAAAAATCCGGTATTCCCGTCATCAATGCCGGCGACGGCGGCCACCAGCATCCCACGCAGACCCTGACCGATCTTCTCACCATCCGTTCCCTGAAAGGACGGCTGGATCATCTCACCATAGGCCTGTGCGGGGACTTAAAATTCGGACGTACCGTCCATTCCCTGATCAACGCCCTCTCCCGTTATGCGGATATCCACTTTATTTTCATCTCCCCGGATGAACTGCGTATTCCGGATTATATTACGGAAATGCTGCGGGAAAAGCACATCCCCTATGAGGAAGCCATCCGTCTGGAAGAAAAAATGCCGATGCTGGACATCCTCTACATGACCCGCGTACAG
>DERU01000162.1:517-919 GCA_002361095.1 Lachnospiraceae bacterium UBA3332 | reverse complement strand
TCCTCTACATGACCCGCGTACAGAGGGAACGTTTTTTCAACGAAGAAGATTACATCCGCTTAAAGGATTTCTATGTTCTCAATAAAAAGAAGCTCCGCGCTGCTCCCGCTGATATGATGATTCTGCATCCCCTCCCCAGGGTAAACGAAATTTCGGTAGATGTGGACGATGATCCCCGTGCCGTTTACTTTAAACAGGCAAAATACGGCGTCTACGTCCGTATGGCCCTCATCCTGACGCTGCTGGACATACAAACGGAATAGAAGCTTACGTCCAAAGCGCGGCAGGAAACCGACTTGCACATGAAATTCAATTTCCCCGCTCCCTGGTGTCGGGCAGCGGCGGAAACGTAAAATCAGGAGGATCTGCATGTTAAACGTAGGAAAAATCGAGGAAGGCTTC
>DERU01000162.1:0-217 GCA_002361095.1 Lachnospiraceae bacterium UBA3332 | reverse complement strand
AGGAAAAATCGAGGAAGGCTTCGTCCTTGACCATATTCAGGCCGGTATGGCCATGTCCATCTACCACCATTTGCAGTTGGACAAATTGGACTGCACCGTAGCGATCATCAAAAATGCGCGCAGCAATATACAAGGAAAAAAAGACATTCTCAAAGTGGAATGCGATGTGGACATGTTGGATTTGGATGTGCTTGGCTTCATCGACCATAATATCACC
>DERU01000236.1 GCA_002361095.1 Lachnospiraceae bacterium UBA3332 | reverse complement strand
TTCCCTCCGATATCCTTTTTGGACAATCATCAGGAGCGGTATTGTCAAAACAGCGGCCATAGGCAGCCCCAAAATTACTGCCGCCATCCTCTTTTTCACCTGATACCAGCCGGCAAACACGGCATACCCCAGCATCACAAAACCGCCGCACAGCCAGATCTTTCCGATGCTGGCCCCAGGCCCTGCTGCCGCCACACAGCCTCCCGTCACAAACAGCCACAAAAGCGCCTTGACAATTCCAATTTCTTTTTGTCCCCGGTAAAAAAATACCACCCCCGCATAGCAGGGAACCAATGGCATCAGCATGTATTCGCTGCGTACTATTCCGTTAATCCTCGGCTCCAAAAAAGTCACTGCCATACACAGCGCCGTAATGCCGCACCACACCGTGCGGGGATATTTCCCCAATATCGTGTAATCCGCAAAACAGATTCCAAACATCAGGACAATTCCCACAGACGTACTTTTAATATAGTTATAAAGCGCATGACCGTCACCGGTCTTTGCCGCAAACGTAAACTGGAAAAAAAGCCCCAATGCCGCCAGCGCCAGAATCATCCCGGCTGCCCGCCAGTTCATGCTGGGACGGTGAACCCGATCCAGACGCATTCCCGTCTCCAACGGATCCCCCATCTGCTCTACGGCAAGCCTCTCGGCTTCTTCTTCCCCCTTGCCTTCCGAAAGGTACGCCTGCTTTTGCTCTTCCATATGGGCAAACAGTTCCCTCTCCACCACCGGCCGCATGGCCCTGCAGCGCATCTGCCCGGTACAAAGCGCAAGATATTCGCTGCAAAATCCTTGCGCTTCTGCCGCAAAATTCTCTTTTTCCCTTTTATTCTCACGCATTTCCATACACTGCACCCCCAATCACCTTTCCCACCGCCCCGGTATAGGTATTCCATTCTTCTTTCTTCTGTTTGAGCACGCGGTGTCCGTCTTTTGTAATGCTGTAGTATTTGCGCATCTTTCCGCCGACTTCCCGCTCATAAGCAGTCAACAGATGCTTTTCCTCCATGGCGTGCAAAAGCGGGTACAACGTGCCTGCTTTCAACTCGAATACGTTCTGTGATTTGGCCCGCAGGTTCTCAATCATTTCGTAACCATACATATCCTTCTCCTGCAAGAGACTCAGCAGCAGCATGGTCATGCTTCCCGAAACCAGACTTTTTTCCAACGGCACTTGACATTTCCTCCTTTTCTTGTAATAGGAAACAGAAACTGTGGTTCCCGGATATTTTCCGGTATGATTCTTCATTGTATTCTGCTCTTTATATAGGTCACCTATATATGAAAGTATATATCGATCATCTATATATGTCAAGTGTTTTCTACGCATTACATATATGTAACACAACAGTTCGGCCCCCAATGCATCAGCTTAAGGCAGGAGGCAGGCACGCGTCCGCCGCCGTTTCCGTCCGGTCCGCGTGCCTGCCTCCCGTCTTAAACTGCTGCCATTGGGGCCGAACTGTTACGTTATCTTTTCACCCGATCTGCAGCACAGCGCTGCTTCCGATCCCGTCTGCATCCCGTTTTTTGGTCACCACAATCTTTTTGTCAATCCGTTCCTTCAGTTCCGGCACATGGGAAATGATCCCCACGATACGCCGGCCTTCCGCCAGCCCTTCCAATGCGCGCATCGCCTGATTGAGGGAATCCTCATCCAAGGAGCCGAAACCCTCGTCCACAAACATGGCATCCAGACGAATGCCGCCCGTATAGGACTGGATTTCATCCGACAGCCCTAAAGCCAGGGAAAGGGAGGCGCAAAAAGATTCCCCACCGGACAGTGTCCGAACGCTGCGTTCGCTTGCGTTATAATGATCGATGACATCCAGTTCCAGTCCCGCCTTTTCCTTTTTGTTCTCCCCGTCCTCCCGACGCTTCAACTCATACTGGCCGCCGCTCATGGTCATGAGGCGCACATTGGCGCGGCGCAGAATCCGGTCAAAGCGGGTCATTTGAATATAGGTTTCCAATTCAATCTTCCGTTTGCCGTTGAGCGTACCATTGGCCGTATCCGAAAGGGCCCTGACCCAGATATATTCCTCCTCCGCCCTGCGCATGGACTCCTGCTTATCCTGCACCAGCGTATAAATCTCCCGGTTTTTTTTCCAGGCGGCATAGCTTTCCCGCCGAAGCCGTTCCGTCTCCTCCCGGCAAAGCGCTGCCTCCTCCCGCCGTGCAAGGGCCTCCCGCTCGTCCTGTCCGTTTTCCTCCGTCTGCTGTCCTTTGAGTGTCTCGACCGATGCCTGCAGGGCGGCCGCCTGCATTTGGCATGCCGCCAAAAGCTGTTGTGCCTGCTTTTCCCCTTCCCGCAGTTTTTGATCCCGCTGCTGCCATTTCTCCAGACTGGCCTGCAGTTCTTCCTCCGACTCGCCCGCTATCTGCCGCCGGGCCTGCTCCAGCCGTTCTTTCAGGCCGGTCTGTTCGGCGCAAAGGCTTGCCAGTTCCAAATCCAGGCTGCGGATCTCTTCGTCCAACCGTTTTTCCTTCTCCGCCTGCCGTTCCAAATCTCTTTCCAATTTTTCCTTTTCCGCCGCTTTTTGGGCATTTTCCTCCAGTGCTGCCCCCACTTTGGCCAGTTCCCCTTTCAGCCATTCAAACATTTTTGTATCCCGTTTTGACGGCTGCAGGCACGGCTTTGGCATATGAGGGATTTTCTTTCCCGCCCGGACAATTTCCTCCGCCGTGGCTTCCCACTGCTCCTTTATATGCCCAAGCTGCGCGGAAAGTTGTGTGACGGCGGTCTCCGCCCCGGTCACTTCCGATTTTTTGCGTTCCAGGCTTTCCCGGGAAGGCACCTCACCGGACAGGATAGCCGGATACGGATGATGCACGGAACCGCATACGGGACATTTTTCCCCCTCCCTAAGGGCTGCCGCCAGCATACCTGCCTGTGCGTCCAGAAAATGCTGTTCCGCCTGCCGGTACTCTCTGCGCAAACTGTCCCGTGTCTCTACGCTGTCCATATAGCTTTTCTGTTTTTCCTCCCGCAAAAGCCGCAGCGATTCCAGGCTATAGAACCGCTCCGACAAATTTTCCAGCCTTTCTTTATGGTAAGCCAGACGCGTTCCCTCTTCCCTGACGGACTGCAGCGATTCCAACCGTTTTTTTGCTTCCGCGCCTTTCTTCCTGCCCGCATCCTGTTCCGCCGCCTTATCCTTTCGCGACTCCTCTCGCTGCCGGATCTGTTCTGCCTTTTTCCCTTCCTCTTTAAGAAGCATTCTAACCGCTTCATGCTGTCTGCGTTTCTCGCCGCCTTCCTGCAGCAATATTTTTAAATGTGCGCACTCCCCCGCCGCTTCCTTTGCCTGCTCCCACTTTTCCTGCCGCAAAATAAGTTCCGGCTGCAGGGCCGCAAGCTGTCCTTCTTTCTGCGCAAGTTCTTCCAAAATCCGTTTCTGCTGCCGGATTTTTTCCAACAGCCGGTCCCCGCGCCGAATTTCCTCTCCCAATTCCTCCAGCCGTTTTTCTGCCTTTTGCAGCCTGTTTTCATCCTGCGCAAGAAGTTCCTGTAAAATTTCCAGCCCCCTGACAACCTTTCCCGCAAATTTTTCCTTTTTCAGGACATCCAGCTCAGCCGCCAGCGCAAAATCCCCCGCGCACACCACCCCGTCCAAATATTGGCCGATGCTTCTTCTGTTTTCGTCGTATGCTTTCCACCGCTCTTTCTCCTGGGCGCGCAGGGTAAGCTGTATCTCCCTGTAAAGTCCGGTATGGAAAATCTGCCGGAAAATCTCGCTGCGTTCGGCGGTTCCCGCCAGCAAAAGCTTCTGGAAATCCCCTTGGGCAATCATGGCGATCTGGGTAAACTGCTTATAGTCCAGCCCGATCAGTTCCGTCACAGCCTTCGTCACTTCCTTGGATTTCGTAACCGGAAGCCGCCCGTCCGGATAAACCAGCACAGCGTCCCCTTTCTGCAGCGTAAAACCACTGCCCCTGCCTTTTGGGCGCAAATATTCGGGATTTCTCGTCACAGTATAAATTTTGCCCCGATACCAAAAGGACAGTTCCACAAAAGTTGGCACGTCCTCCGGCGCATACTTACTGCGAAACATTCCGGCCTGCCGCACCTCGCCGCTGGCCTCCCCGTACAGGGCAAAGGTAATGGCATCAAAAATGGTGGTTTTTCCCGCCCCGGTATCCCCGGTAATCAAATAAAGCCCTTCCTGCCCCAACTTATCAAAATCGATTTCCGTCCGCCGCGCATACGGCCCAAACGCGCTGATCGTCAACTTACACGGTTTCATGACTGCTCCTATCCGCCCTCTCTGCCGGGCATTTTCCTTTCTAAACCGGCATGCACCGGTTTTGGCACACATCACGCATGAAAGCCAAATGTTACGCGCTTACACGCTTCACATCTGCCGTCGGTCGGGGCTTTCACAGTAAAATCTGCCGTACCATCTCTTCCACAAAAGCGCGCTGCTTCCCGCTCATGGGCTGGTTATTCTGCAATTCATAAAAATCCGAAAACAGTTCCGATTCCGATTTCTGCGTATCGGGATCTGTCCCGTCCACAATGCGTTCTTCCCGGGTTCGCCGGTTGTCATATTCCAGCCGCATCAGATTCGGGTAAATGACCCGCAGTTTTTGCATCCCCTCCGGCACATCCTCCTCGTCCGTCAGCGTAATTTGCAGATAATCCTGCGTAGAAGTTCCCTGATAGAAAGACAGGGCCGTCACCTCCAAATAGGCTCCCCGGATTTTCCGCATGTCCCGCAGGGGCCGCAGGGGAATCTGCCGGATGTGTACCGTTCCTTTTTCCAGGACTTCCGCCACCGTCACCGACTTTTCCTGTTCCGCCTCCGAAAAGGAATATTTAAGCGGCGTACCGCAGTAACGCACCGTCTTTCTGCCCACATGCTGCGGGCTGTGGATATGCCCCAGCGCCACATAATCAAAAGCATCGAAAACGGAAGCGTCCACGTGATCGATACCGCCCACCGAGATTTCTTCCGACTCGCACCGGCTTGCACCTGTTACAAACTGGTGCGCAACCAGCACATTGCGCCCTCCAATGTCCACCTCCATACGTCCCACCGCTGCTGCAAGCGCCTCCTGATAACTGCCGATGCCTTCCTCCCCCAAGGCATGGCGCACAACGGAAGGCTTCAAAAAAGGAAGCAGCCAGATATGGACTTCCCCATAGGCATCCTGCAGACAGACCTCCTGCGCCCTGCCCTCGTATACCGGGGAAATATACACCTTTTCTCCCCTCATCAGCCCTGCCCCGAAAGAAAGCCGTTCTGCCGAATCATGGTTGCCGCTGATCAAAAAGACAGACACCCCCAGTCCCGCCAATGTCCCTAAAAAGCTGTCGAACAACTGTACCGCTTCCACAGGCGGAACCGGTTTGTCATAAATGTCCCCCGCCAAAATTACGCCGTCCACACCCTCTATGCGCACGGTCTCCAGAATCTTTGCCAATATATACCTTTGATCTTCAATCATGGAAAACCCATTGACCCGCTTTCCCAGATGCAAATCCGAAGTATGTAAAAATTTCACGCCCAAATGCCCCCTTTTTTGCCTATAAGCTTATAAGCCAAAGAAACGATCCCGAAAACAGGATCGTTTCATTTTAGTATAGTCGCTTACACCTGCAATGTCAACGCGGATTTCCATTCCCCCCACGGAAAAGCCCCCAAGGGCAGCAGCTTAAGGCGGAAGGCAGGCACGCGGGCCGGGCGGAAGCGGCGGCGGACGCATAGGGATTTCCTGCGCCTCCGCCGCCCTTGTGCACCATCCTTTTGCTATTTGGTTTTATCCGATGCCGTATTCCTGGTACAGCCGCCTGCGCACCTGCAAATCCGTTGCCGCTTTACGCGCGTCCGCCGTGCGCCCTTCCCCCAACAGACGGTCTATCAACATTCCCAGGCGGATTTCTCCCTGCGCTTTCCCAATTCGTTCCCCTTCTTTTCTGCCTTCTTTTCTGCCTTTTTCCTGTTCTTCTTTCGCCCAGTCGTCAAAAGCCTTGCACATATTGATTCGTTCCTTTCCCCGTCGGCCGCTGCCCGCTTCCTTCTTTTCCAGTGACTGAAGCTGCAACAGCGCACAGATTACGTCATAAGTATCCTCGTCCATGTTTCTGAAACGCTCCCTGTTTTCCGCGCAATATTTCTGCATTTCCCGCATGCTGTCCCTGCGCTTGAACATTCCTACCAGTTCCCTAAGACCGGTCTTAAAATTCTCTTCCTTCAGTTTGGCAAAATTAAGCACCCAAATTCTGTAATCCGCCAGCATCCCCTGCAGCACTGCGTCCACGCCGGACAGATCCAGCAGTTCCCGCAGTCCTGTGGCAGCCTTCCATTCTCCTTTTCCATGGAAAACCACAAACGTTACTGTAGGAATCAGGCGGTCTGTATCTTTAATGCCGGAAAGGTATTCTTTTCCGGATACCAACCCCCCATTTCTTTGATAATAGCGTTTCAGATGACGCAGCTGCCTCTGCAAATCCTCCACGTCATACTCCAAACACCGCAACGGCATGTACGGATTTTCTTCATCCTGATTTTCCAACGCCACAATAACGCACCCCTCTTTTTGGCACAAAAGTTTCGCCACATCCCGCTCCCGCTGCGGCCGTCTCCTGTTTCCGGCCCTGTCCGAAAGGCTTTCCTGATAAAATCGCTGCACCTCCGCAAGATTTTCCGGCAAAATCACCTCCTTTCCACCGTAAAGCGCACCGTTACAGAAATCCGCAAAAATTTTGTCTTTCCCCAAATACCACTTGAGTTGGGCGTCTTTTTTCCCCATCCATTGTCCCCCTTTTGTTTTTCGTCTGATTGGAAATAGTGGACAAAAATGCCCGTGAAAATAAGAATTAAGACGCTGCCCGCCGTGACTGCGGCCGCATAAGATTTCCAATGACTCAGATTCCGTTTGGATTGTCTCTCAATCCGCTTCTGTATTCAGTATATCCTTCCTTCCCGAAAACAGCAAGGGAAAATTTTTATTTAGCACTGAAACTGGTAACCGTTCAGCCCCAAGGGCAGCAGCTTAAGGCGGAAGGCAGGTCCGCGGGCCGGGCGGAAGCGGCGGCGGACGCATAGG
>DERU01000127.1:12963-13229 GCA_002361095.1 Lachnospiraceae bacterium UBA3332 | reverse complement strand
CCTCAGGCAGGCGCATCCCCAGCTTTTGTATCAGGTCCTCGGCGTTTTTCTTCTCCAAAAATCCGTTTTCCTTATACAATAGCGGCGATTGGAACCATTTGCTGCCCTGCATGGCACGCCACTCTCCCTCAAAAGGAGAACGTCTTTGTTCTTCCGCTTTTGCAAGACCGAAGCTGCCTGTCACCCGGTAAAAAGGCGTTTTGGCAAACGTCCTGATTTCCCGCTCCCGGCCCACTACCATGCCCAGCACACAGGTCATGACCCGG
>DERU01000127.1:12399-12621 GCA_002361095.1 Lachnospiraceae bacterium UBA3332 | reverse complement strand
CACACAGGTCATGACCCGGCCCACGGAAATCACTGCCCGGTCCTTTTTTAAAAAATTTTTGAAATTGTTTCCGTATTTGAGCGTGAGCACCCGTGAGAAATTGATGCCTATCAAATAGTCCTCTTTCGCCCGAAGGTATGCGGCATCGCTCAGGTTATCATAGGCGGACAATTCTTTTGCCTCCCGGATTCCCCGCAAAATCTCCTCCTCCGTCTGGGAATC
>DERU01000127.1:1448-12086 GCA_002361095.1 Lachnospiraceae bacterium UBA3332 | reverse complement strand
TCCGTCTGGGAATCAATCCACACCCTTCTTTGTTCTTTGCCCTCCACATTCGCCTGCTGCTCCACCAAACGGTATATGTATTCCCCCTCCCGTCCGGAGTCCGTACACACATAAATCGTTTCCACGTCCGGACGGTTTAGGAGGGAACTGACAATGGCAAACTGCTTTTTGACCGCCTCGATCACTTCATACCGAAACGTATCCGGTATAAACGGCAACGTCTCCAGTTCCCACCGTTTATATCTTGCGTCATAGGCCTCCGGATAGCTCATGGTGACCAGATGCCCCACGCACCAGGTCACCACCGCCTCCTCAGACTCCAAATAGCCGTCCCTGCGGCCGAAACGGTACCGCAGCGCTTTTGCAAACTCCTGCGCCACACTCGGTTTCTCTGCGATAAATAACTGTTTCCCCAAACGACCTCCCTAAAAAGCGCAACAGTCCAGATATGTCTGAACCGTTGCAAAACCCGATTATTTCTTTTCGATATATCCCTGCGCTTTTAAAAGTTCCGCACACAAAATTGCGCCGCCGGCCGCGCCGCGCACCGTATTGTGGGAAAGCCCCACAAACTTCCAGTCATAGACCGTATCTTTCCGAAGCCGTCCCACCGATATGCCCATCCCGTTCTCATAATCCACATCCAACGCCACCTGGGGCCTGTTATCCTCCTCCAGGTACCGGATAAACTGTTTGGGCGCACTGGGCAGCCCCAGCTTTTGGGGAACGCCCGCAAACGTTTCCAGTTTCGCGATCAGTTCCTCTTTGGTCGGTTTCTTTTTAAATTTCACGAATACCGCTGCCGTATGGCCGTTGAGCACCGGCACCCGGATGCACTGACAGGTGATCAGGGGCCCTTGGGCGGGTTTGATGACCTTATCCTCCACCCTGCCCCAAATGCGCAGCGGCTCCTTTTCGCTCTTCTCTTCCTCTCCCCCGATATAAGGAATGATGTTTCCGGTCATTTCCGGCCAATCGGCAAACGTCTTTCCGGCGCCTGAAATCGCCTGATAGGTGGTGGCCACCACTTCGTACGGCTCATATTCCTTCCACGCAGTCAGCACCGGGGCATAGCTTTGAATGGAGCAATTGGGCTTCACGGCCACAAAACCGCGTTTCGTGCCCAAACGTTCCCTCTGATACCGGATTACCTCCATATGCTCCGGATTGATTTCCGGCACCACCATGGGCACATCCGGCGTCCAGCGGTGCGCAGAGTTGTTGGAAACCACGGGAGTCTCCGTCTTCGCATAGGCTTCCTCGATGCTTTTGATTTCTTCCTTGGTCATATCCACCGCGCTGCACACGAAATCCACTCCGGCGGCAACCTTTTCCACCTCGTTCACATTCATGACAACGATCTTTTTGACCGCTTCCGGCATGGGCGTATCCATCTTCCATCTGCCGTCTACCGCTTCCTCATAGGTTTTTCCCGCGCTGCGCGCACTTGCCGCAATGGTGGTCACTTCAAACCAAGGATGCTTTTCCAAAAGTGCAATAAACCGCTGTCCCACCATACCGGTGCCGCCAAGAATGCCGACCCTCAATTTTTCACTCATTTTCTCCTCCTCTTTCCGCGATCTGTATCCGTTCGCTGTTCTCAAACACACGCCAGTCCTCGCTCAAATATTTCCGGTTCCGCTCTATAACTTCCCGCATCGCGGCCATCCCCGGCGCCCCGATGGTCAGCCGCTTTTCCACACAGCTTTTCAGGCTCACCGCCTCGTAAAGATCCTCCTCAAACACACTGCTTAAACTTTTGAGTTCGGAAAGCGTCAACTCCTCAATGCCCTTATTGTGTGCAATACAGTACAAAACCATCTGTCCGATAATCCCGTGGGCATCCCGGAATGGCACGCCCCTGCCCACCAAATAGTCCGCCGCGTCGGTGGCGTTGGTAAATCCCTTCATCGCCGACCGGGCCATCACATCCCTGCGAAACTTCATGGTCCTGACCATTGCACCAAAAAGCGTCAGGCAGTCCTTAACCGTATCAATGGCATCAAAGGTTCCCTCCTTATCCTCCTGCATATCTTTATTATATGCCAGCGGGAGTCCTTTCATGGTGGTTAAAATCCCCACCAGCGCGCCATAGACCCGCCCGGTTTTCCCGCGCACCAATTCCGCGATATCCGGATTCTTTTTCTGGGGCATGATGGAGGAACCGGTGGAATAGGTATCGTCGATCTCCACAAACCCATATTCATTGCTGTTCCAAATGATCACTTCCTCCGCAAAGCGGCTCAGATGCATCATCACGGTGGAAAGGGCAGCCAAAAACTCAATCAGGTAGTCCCGGTCCGACACAGCGTCCATGCTGTTTAAGGCCGGCCCTTCAAATCCCATCAAAGATGCCGTATAGTCCCGGTCCAGCGGATAGGTGGTTCCGGCCAGCGCGCCGCTGCCCAGCGGGGAGAAATTCATACGTTTGAAAATATCCCTCATACGCAGCCTGTCGCGTTTGAACATCTCAAAGTAAGCCCCCAGATGATGGGCAAGCGTAGTAGGCTGCGCCTTTTGCAGATGGGTAAACCCCGGCATATACGTATCCAGATGCTCCTCCATCAAAGATAGCAGCGTTTCCAGAAATGCTTTTAAAAGCGCATCCGTCTCCAAAATCTGTGTCCTCACATACAGACGCATATCCAGTGCCACCTGGTCGTTGCGGCTCCGGCCCGTGTGCAGCTTTTTCCCCGCTTCCCCGATACGCGCAGTCAGGTTTACTTCCACAAAGCTGTGTATATCTTCATATTCTTCCGTAATCTGCAGCTTCCCGCTTTCTACATCCTCCCGGATTTCCGCCAGTCCTTTTACAATCCGGTCCTTCTCTTCTATCGACAAAATGCCCTGCTTGGCCAGCATAACCGCATGTGCGATACTGCCCTCAATATCCTGCCGCAATAAGCGCTTATCAAAGCCAATGGAGGCATTAAACCGATATGCCAGACTGTCCGTTTCCTTGGTGAAACGGCCTCCCCAAAGCTGTGCCATAAGCATTCCCTCCTTCCATGGCGGCCCGCCAACAATTGACGCGCGCCAGTTTACGTTTGATACTATCACAGAATTTTCCCGGACGCAAGCAAAGTTACACGTTTCCCCTTTTTTTTCATATCATAAAATTATAATTGGGCGCCGCCCTGCCCACAGACGAAACGGAGGGAATTCGAAAATGGGATCTGATCTCTTAAAAGTTGATCGGCTCTTCTTTTCTTACCATACCCTAAACGGAGAGACAAAGGCTTTGCAAAACCTCTCCTTTTCGGTAAAAGAAGGTGAATTTTTGGCAATCGTAGGCCCGTCCGGCTGTGGCAAGTCCACGATCCTTTCACTGATCGCAGGTCTTATGCCACCCGAGGACGGCGGCATCACTTTTTACGGAAAAAACGGGAAAAAACCGGGAATCGGATATATGCTCCAGCACGACCACCTGTTTGAATGGCGCAATATCTGGCAAAACGTCACGCTGGGGCTGGAAATCCAGCACCGCCTCACACCGGAAAATAAAAAGAAGGTGGAAAAAATGCTGGAAGATTACGGACTGTCCGGATTTGCGCACAAAAAGCCCAGCGAACTATCCGGCGGTATGCGCCAGCGGGCTGCCCTCATCCGCACCCTGGCCCTGGAACCGGAAATCCTGCTGTTAGACGAACCGTTCAGCGCACTGGATTACCAGACCCGCCTGACGGTATCCGCAGATATTGCACGCATTATCAAAAAGGCCGGAAAAACCGTAATCTTAATCACACATGACCTTTCGGAAGCCGTCAGCCTGGCCGACAGGATCCTCGTTTTGTCCCACCGGCCGGCACACGTAAAAGCGGAATTTACCATCCGCCTGACCCTGCCTGACGACTCCCTGCTGGCGGCCAGGAAAGCGCCGGAATACGGTGCGTACTTTAACCAAATCTGGGAGGAACTGTCCAATGAAAATACTTAAAACCATGTCCATTGCCCAACAGGACTATATCCGGGCCCACAACCGCCACCACCGCTTTATCCGCTATTCCCGGCTGGCGGTTTTGATTGTCTTTTTGGCAGTCTGGGAAATATGCGCGAACCTGCAGATCATCGACAGCTTTTTTTTCTCCAGTCCCTCCCGGGTCGCCGCCTGCTTTTTGTCCATGGTACGTGACAAATCACTGTTTACCCATATCGGCGTCACCCTTTTGGAAACGGTGGCAAGCTTTTTACTGGTGACCCTGTTAAGCCTTGCCGCCGCAACCCTTTTGTGGTCTTCCAAAAAACTGTCGGAAGTCCTGGAACCCTATCTGGTGATTCTAAACAGCCTGCCGAAATCCGCGCTGGCACCCCTGCTTATCGTCTGGCTGGGTACCGGCATCAACACCATCATCGTGGCCGGAATCTCTGTGGCAGTCTTTGGCGCCATCATCAGTCTCTATACCGGTTTTATGCAGGTGGATCCGGAAAAACTAAAACTAATCGCCACCCTCGGGGGAACGCGCAGGGACACCTTTTTTAAAGTCGTATTGCCGGCCTGTATCCCGAATATCCTAAGCAACATGAAAGTTAACATCGGGCTGGCCCTGGTGGGCGTGATCATCGGGGAATTTCTCGCCGCAAGGCGGGGGCTGGGATATCTGATCATCTATGGAAGCCAGGTATTTAGCTGCCGGGCGCAAATGACAAAAATGAACAAAGCTATTTCGCCGTAACAATCCACTCTCCCCTGCCGTTTCCCGCGCTGTACCGGATTTTCCCTTCCGCTTTCAGCATACGGATTCTCGCATGCATGCGGGAAAGAGACATCCCCGTCTCCTTTGCCATATCTTTCGCCGTCGTTCTGGGACGTTTTTGGAGTATTTCCAATATTTGCCTTTTTTCCGCCTCCACCGCAAATTGATTGGAAGTACTGCAGCTTTGTGCCTCCACTTCTCCGTTCTCCCTTTTTATCCCCCGATCCGCCCATATGATTTCCAATTTCTGCGGATAAACCCTGATCTTTTCCACCGTCTCAGTCAACTGCAGCGCCACAGCCTGCGCGGCTACGCCCTCCTTCAGTATCTTCCGGATCCCGTCCAGCCTTTTTTGTATGATATCTTCCGGGACGGTCCTGGTTTCCATCTGCTCCTTTTGGTTTTGCAGCTTCTCGATTTTTTCCTGTACTTCCCCGCTTTTTTGCTTATAATCCTGATCCGATATGATTCCCTCCAAAAATTTTTCCAGTAAAAATGCCTTACGGGAAAGCGCCTCCTGCAAGGCGGTTTCCAGACGCCCGCGTTCTTTTTGTGTCCCTCCGTCCAGAAACACTTTTTCCAGCAGTTCCATCGTACTTTCTACAACCCTGTCCTTGTCTGTCCCTGGGATATCCGTCCCTTCCGGCCCCATACCGCATACCCGCTCCAGGCTTGCAAGCAGCTTTGCCTCACTCAAATGGATATTATCGCACCCTGCATCCTTTTTCCGCCTGATTTTTTGCACCCCTTCCCTCCGCTTCCCTTCCCGCGTTCTGCCGTTTTGCAGATAATTGCTGCATTTCCACTCCGCTACTTTTCCGGTACGGTTTTGGCGCGTTGTCCGGTAGTACGGAAAACCGCACAAACCGCATTGCAATTTTCCGGTCAGCCCATGCCTTCCTGCCATGCCGGACGAACCGGATGCCATGGTTTTGCTTTTCCCCTGCTTTCTTTCCCGCATCCTCCGGTTTGCCTCTTCAAATAAAGCTTCCTCCACAATGGCGGGAAGTGCGTGCGCATGTACCACCCATTGGGACGGCGGATTTGGCAATATCTTTTTGCTCTCAAACTCATAATGTTTGCGGTTTTGCACCACCGTCCCCATATAAATCGGATTTTTTATAATATTATGAATGACAGCCGGACTCAGCATTTTGCCGCTGCGGTTTCGGAAGCCTTTTTCATAAAGTATTCTTGCACTGCAATGGCTTCCGTAACCGTCTGCGGACAGCCGGAAGATCATCCGCACCATTTCCGCCTCCCGGTCGTCAATGACAACCGATCCGTCCGCCGTCTTTTTCAACCCGTACGTCCGGTTGGTAAAAACAAAGCTTTTTCCCTCCCGCTGCCGGTTCTGATGGGCATGGTTGATTTTCCTGCTCAGTTCCCGGCTGTATTCCTCCGCCAAAATGGCCTTGATCCCTGTAACCAGTGCGTCTGACGGCGTATAAAATTTATTTTCCAAATACATAAACAACTGTTTTTGGTTTTTCTGCATCCGGTCCAAAAAAAGATACCAGTCCTTGGTATTGCGCATCAGCCGGTCCTGACTTTTAATGACAATGATGTCAAACCCGTCGCCCTCCAAATCCCGGTACAGGCGGTTATATTCCGCCCTTCCCTTTCTGGTGGTACCGCTCCTGGCCTCCACATAGCTGTCCGTCAGCTCCCAGCCATGCTCGCGGACACAGTTTCGGGATTCCTGTACCTGCTTTGCCAGCGCATCCCGCTGGCTTTCTTCCTCCGTGCTGCAACGGTTATAGATCACCGCACGCGGCCTCCTCATGGCTTTTCCCCCAAAAACGCCATGGCCTTTTCTCCTTCTTCTTCCGTAATCTGTTTTTCCCGCATAAGGATTCGCAGAATCTGTAAAAGAACTGTCCGCATTTCTTTGTTCATTTGCAATTCCTGTACTTTTCTTACTACATTTTTATGACCGGAAACCAAAAACATGAAAAAGTGTGCGCTCCTGCGCACGCGCCGCGTTGAGCGCGGTTGCCGTCAGGCAGCTTTTTCCCCACGCGCGAGTACGCATCACCGTCTTTTTTCATACGATAGGAAATGTAATTTCCCACCGTATGAAAAAAGCCCCGCAGCTTGCTGCCGCAGGGCTTTCCCACTAATCTACTTTATAAATTAATACTGCTTCGGCTCCAGGTTTACGCCGTAGAATTCGTTCACCTGTCTCTGCATCTCGTCCACGATATCCTGTACGCCAGCCTGCCTGAGTTCATCCTGCCACTTCGCGATATATTCTTCCGCCGTGCCTTCATACTTACCTACAGACAAAACGTTCTGATATCTGGTATTTACTTCGTCACACATACTCTTCTGTGTGGCAACGGGATCCCAGTCGCCCACAAATGTCAGGTACGGATTGTCTACGCCGACTTTTGCCATTTCTTCGTACATTGCGTCGATCTTTTCCCAGTTACGGTCCGCATCCCTCAGTTCAAGGGCATCCACACGGCCTTCCCAGAAAGCGAATCCGATTTCATCATTTTCTTTGCTGTAGCTTTCCGGCTGATACTTATAGCCGTTTTCATCCAGCGCATACTGTCTGCCTTCCTGGCCGTAGTTGATCAGTCTGTAGCACTCGGGATCGTTGCGGAGAAGGTCATAAACCATCAGCGCCCTTTCCGGATTGTTGCTGCCTGCAGAAATTGCCATGGTACCGTGTACGATGGACTCATTCACAAGCCATCCCTTTTCTTCGCCAAACCAGAAGAAGCCGGTTTCCGCTTCCGGATCATCCTGATAAATGGTATTGTTGGGCAGCGGGCTTACCAGGTCGGTCCAAGTCTGGGTATGGTGCTGGTCAACCGCACTCTGACCGATTCTGTACATTGCGCGGGGATCACCTGTGGTGTTGTTCAAAACATCTGTTCTCCAAACACCGATCTCATCCCATTCTTTCATCAGTTCGCCGTATGCGGCAAGTTCTTTTCCGTATTCCATCGGCGAGTAAATGACCCGGTAATCCTCGGTGGAAAGAATGTCGCAGGTGCTGGCCGTATAAGGCGGATTATCCGAGGTGGAAGCAATCCATCCGCCCTGGCATTCCGCAACGGAACTGCCGCCGTTCCTGTCCCAAGGAATCATATCCGGGAACGCTTCCTTACAATACTTGAAATAAGTAGTCATATCGTCCCAGCTGTGAACGCCGTTCTCCAGGCCCGCTTTCTTCGCCCAATCCAGACGGTAGATAAAGCCATGGTTGGTACGCTGTGTATACTGATCTTCCGGCATAAACATGATATCGCCGTTGTACCGGCACATATCCCAGTGTTCCGGGGTAACCGCTTCCCAGGTAAGGGGCGCATAGGTCTTGATCATATCGTCGGGAAGGGGCAGGAACGCGCCGTCTTTGCAAAGCGCCCACTCTTCCATCCAGTCCGCCGCGCTGACAAGGTCAACGGAACCGTCCATCTGCGTCAGCAGCAGTTTATAGTTGGTCATATAATCCGTCCAACCAATGTAGTAAACATCCAATTCCGCATTGACTTTCTCTGTCAAAATTGCATTCAGTTCCGCCAATGCATCTTCGCCTGCCGTGTTGTTGGGCTTATCAGAGATTGTCAAATACGTAATCTTCACATGCTCGGATGTGTCGATATCGGAAGCCGCCGCTTCCTCGCCGCCTGCCTCTTCCTTGGATTCTGCCGGCGCTGCATCATCCGTTTTTTGATCTTCCGCCGCAGGCGTATTTCCCTGATCGGCAGCCGGTGCATTCCCGCTGTCACCGCAGGCGGCAAGACTCGCCACCATAGCAGCAGACAGCAATGCTGCTAGTACTTTCTTTTTCATTGTTTACCTCCACTTAAATTTATTATCACTCTGTGCATAGGTATCCACAGAACCGTGACCATACTTTACACAACCGGTATCCGTTTCCGCGTCATCCCTTGACGGAACCTACCGTAATACCGCCGATGAAATACTTCTGTACAAACGGATATACCAGTACAATGGGCCCGGTCGCCAGCACAGCGTTGGCCATCTTCACACTCTCCGTAGGCAGATCGGCAACCGCAACAAACTGGCTGGCCAAGGAATTCTTCAAAGCCGCCGCCTTATTTACCACCTCATACAGCGTATACTGCAAAGGCTTTACGGGAACTTTGGAACCCAAAAACAGGGAGGAATTGTACCACTCATTCCAGTATCCCAGCGCCAAAAACAGGCCGATCGTCGCCAGCGCAGGCTTCAGCATGGGCAATATCAGGGAAACAAAAATTTTCATGTCCCCCGCGCCGTCAATCTTCCCCGATTCCGTGATTTCATGGGGAATGGACTTTACAAAGTTCTTCATCAGGATGATCAGCCAGGGACTCATCAAAAGCGGTAAAAAGACCGCCAGGTAATTGTCCTTTAACTTATAGGTACCCGTCATCAGCAGATAATAAGGAACCAATCCTGCGCCAAACAGGCTGGTAAAATAGATGTAAAAGGAAATCGCGTTGCGGAAAGGAAAATCCTTTCTCTGTAAGGCATAGCCTGTCATGGAAATAATCGCCAGACCCAAAAAAGTACCGCAGACAGTCATCACAATCGTCAGCGCATAGGACTGCCAGATCAAATTGCCCTTCATAACCATTTCATAACCCAGCGTATTAAATTCCTTGGGAATCAGCGTAACGCCGAATTTACGGATATAACTTTCCGATGTAAACGAAGTGCTGACGATCATTACAAACGGAACGACACAGGCAATGGCATATAAGGTGATGATCACATAGCCAAAGCCCCGGATAAACAAATCGGATGCGCCAAGCTTTACCTTGGTACCCTGTTCCTCTAATATCTTGCCCTTTGCCATATCTATCCCACCTTTCTTAGAATAACGAATATTCCGGATCAATCTTTTTAACGATAAAGTTCACGCTCATAACCATGACAAATCCGACAATGGACTGGTAAAGGCCGACTGCGGAAGCCGTGGAGAAATTCAAATCCTTCATCGTACTGCGGTATACGAAGGTTTCAATAATATCGGTAGTGGGATACAGCGTGGTATTCGTACCGATAATATTATAAAACAGACCGAAATTACCCTTGATAATGCCGCCCAGCGCAAACAGCAGCAGGATAATAATCGTGGGCTTTAAGGACGGAAGCAATATGTAACGTATTCTCTGGAACCCGTTGGCGCCATCCACTTTCGCCGCTTCAATCATCTCTGCGTCAATACCGCAAATCGCCGCAAAATAAACAATGGAGTCATACCCTACGTTCTGCCACAAATTCACAAGGGGAATAATGAAAGGCCAAACCTTCGGATCCGCATAGGGCATCCATTTTTCCCGGCCCATGCTTGTCAAAATACCGTTGATCATACCCGTATCGGAATTCAGCAAACTAAATACCAGCAGGCCGACCAATACTTGGGAAATAAAGTGAGGCAGCAGCATCAGTGTCTGCGAAACCTTCTTGAAATATTTGCTGTGGATTTCATTTAACAGAATGGCCGTCGCAATCGCGCAGATATTTCCCAGAGCAATAAATACGATATTATACAAAATGGTATTTTTGGTAAGTTCCCAGAGTTTGCCGGAAGCAGTCAGAAATTCAAAATTTTTGAAACCGATAAACGGACTCTTGAAAATTCCCGCTTTCATGTTGAAGTTAACAAATGCCACGTAGATCCCCGGCAATGGCATATAGCTGAATAAAAAGAAAAATATGATTGCCGGTACACACATCAGGGTCAATGTGCGGTACTTCCAAAGATTGTAGAAAAATCCGCCTTTTTTGGACGCTTTTTTTTCTTTCATAGGTAACCACCCCTCCTTCTTAATAACAGCGATAATCTGCAATCGCTTTCAACGATTATATGTTAGCACTATTCCACCAAAAACGCAACCTGTTTATTGAATCATCCATTCTTTTTGTATTATTTATACAATTTTAAAATCATTTTTTTATTTACAATGCACAATCTCCT
>DERU01000127.1:0-1161 GCA_002361095.1 Lachnospiraceae bacterium UBA3332 | reverse complement strand
AATGCACAATCTCCTGTGCATACAGCAAATTGTGCCGTCCGGCATCTTTTTTTCACGCAAAATGATTGAGAATCCGGTTGCAGCAGGCAGCAAATAAGGCGCCTGCCCCATGCAGACGCCCTGTCCAAGCGGCCCCGGATGCTTGTCCCTGTCTTTTGCCGCCGCTTTTTTATTCCAGCTGAATATGCTGATTACATCTATCCTGATTCTTTGCGCAATTGCCATGCTTCTTTACCAACTCATCCAATGCCTGGAACACTGCTATAAGAAAAAAATCTGAAAAAAACGGACACCGCCATACCAAAAAGATTTTGGCATGGCGGCGTCCGGAAACAGGAAACCGCCGCAAACTGCGGATACTTCTTCAACCCCTGTTAAGTTGGGCCAAATTTTTCATTTCCTCTTCAATTCTTTCTTTGACAAACTGCGCAATCGTGTGGGTATTCATTCCTTTATATGTCTCATAGGGGATCGGTTCCAAAAAACTCACATACGTGCGCACCTTTCCGATAGAGTTCACATTAAAAACCTTGTAGGAATCGTAAATTGCAACCGGAACGATAGGCGATCTGGAAAGCTGGGCGCATTTAAAAGCACCCGCCAAAAACTCCTGCAGCGTATTATGGTTATCCGTATAGCCTCCCTCCGGAAACACAATAAAATTCCTCCCCTGCTTTACCTCGTCCGCCACCTTACGGATCGCTGCCACCTGCTTGCGGATATCGGACTTATCCATCCGGATTCCCTTGACCAAATCAATAAACTGGGACGTGACCGGGGCATGGGACGCCTTATCGTCAATCACCACCGAACAGGGACGTTCATGAACGGACATAATCCCCAGGGTATCATACTTCCCCTGATGATTCGGAAACATAATATAACCGTTTTCTTTCGGAAGGTTTTCCTGTCCGTGGCCAAATGTCCTGATGCGTCCGTTTTTCCGCATCCGCCGGATCATCCGGCGCGCCAGCCTGTATTTCTCCTCTTCCGTATACTTCCCGTCCATCTTTATATAATAAACTGCCTTGATCAGATAGTAAATCAAAAAAGGCAGCGAAATACCTATCACATACACCATCCGCAACATCCCAAAATTCTCCTTTTCTTCTGTTTCCTATATTCACGCAGGCACAATTATAGGAAACGACTTTGGCCGTT
>DERU01000135.1 GCA_002361095.1 Lachnospiraceae bacterium UBA3332 | reverse complement strand
TCAGACCTGTCTGAACTGTTACCGATTTCCGTGGTTTCCAAGTACATTTTCTTGACTTTGCAGGACAAACTGTTACAATGTTTATAAAAATGTTACACACAACCCTTGCCAAATAACGGAGGTTCTGATGAAAACCAACCTATGGAAACCACTCGTTGCATCCGTGCTCACCGCCGCCCTTTTAGGCGCATGCGCGGCACAGCCGGACACGGCCAAAAACCCGACGCCCATACCGGAAAGTTCCGTTCCTTCTCCGGAAAGTTCCGTCTCTTCTCCGGAAAGCGGCGCGCAGCCCCTCACCCTGATGCGCCCGGCGCTGCTTGACGCGGCAGACACTCCCGACTCTTTGCAGGTTACCCCCTGTGTGGAGCCCTATGCTGCGGAACCGGATCTGAGCAATCTGGACAATCTATGGCAGTTTTACCTGCCGGACGAAATGATCGGCAAGCTGGCCCAAAACCACTTTGCCGTTTGGGATAATGCCGGAAAAGAATTTTACGAAATATATGAAATCAACCGCTACAGCCAGCTTCCCAGCTTTGTGACGGTGGATTCCCTGATGCACACCTACCATCTGTATTTTTCCCATCTGTTAAAAAATATAGAACGGGACTATCTGTCAGACATGCTGGCACAGCTGGGCAGGCAGATGCTCGCCGAAAGCGCCGCCCAATACGACCGCCTAAAGGGTACCGAATGGGAAAGCGCCGCCGGGCGCAACACCGCTTTCTTTGCGGTTGGTGCCAAATTGCTTGACGATGGCATCGACATCCCTGCTTATGCGTCGCAGGCCGCCTTGGAGGAACTTGAAAAAATCCGCCTCCACGACGCGATCCATCCATGCAGCCTCACCGATGACTTTGAAGACTATTCGCAGTATACGCCCCGGGGCTATTACGAAAATGATGCCAAGCTGACGCCGTATTTTCAGGCCATGATGTGGTATGGCAGAATTCATTTTTCGCAGGAAAAGGAAGACCTTGACAGAAGCGCCCTGCTCCTCACACTGGCCCTTTCCCAAAACCCGGACTGCCAAAAGCTTTGGGAAGCGATTTACGCTGTGACCGCCTTTTTTGCGGGAGCCAGCGACGATCTGGGGGTATGCGAATATGAGCCGCTTCTCTATCAGGCTTACGGCGACGACCTGACTTTGGACCGTCTGCCCGGCAATCCGGATGCCTTTGCCCGGTTCCGCGCACTGGCCGCCTCCCTTCCCCTTCCGCAGATCAATTCCATCCCTATCATGGAAGGGGAAAATCCCGTCATTCCCGGACTGCGCTTTTTGGGACAGCGTTTCACAATCGACGCCGCTGTCATGCAGCGGCTGATTTACAGCAGCACCGGACAAAACAGCGACGGACAAAAGCGCATGCTTCCGGATGTACTCGACGTGCCCGCCGCCCTCGGCAGCGACACCGCACTGCAGATTCTCACGGAAGCCGGGGCGACGGACTACGCCGGCTACACGGAAAATATGACCCGCCTCAGGGAATTTTTGTCCGAAGAAAATCCGGCGCTCTGGTCCGCAAGCCTTTATGCGGGCTGGCTGCACACCCTTCGCCCCCTTCTGCAGCCCAAGGGCGAAGGCTATCCGGTCTTTATGCAAAACAGGGAATGGGACAAAAAAAATCTGGAATGCTTTGCGGGAAGCTATACGGAATTAAAACATGACACGGTTCTCTACGCCAAGCAGGTGATCGCGGAGATGGGCGGCGGCTGGGAGGAGGAACCGGACGACCGGGGCTATGTGGAACCGGAACCGCTGGTCTATGCAAGGTTCGCCTCGCTTTCCGACCAAACCGCACAGGGGCTTTCCCGTTACGGCCTGCTTGCCCCTGCGGATGCCGAGAATCTCGGACGCCTGTCCCAGATTGCCTCCACCCTCCTTGCCATCTCCCAAAAAGAACTGCGTGACGAAACGCTGACCGACGAGGAATACGAATTTATCAAAAGCTATGGCGGCAGTATCGAGCATTTCTGGTATGAAACCGTAAAAGACCAAAGCGACTCCGAATATATTTCCACCCAGGAATTCCCGGCAGCCTTGGTAGTGGATATTGCCACCGACCCCAACGGCACTGTATTGGAAGCCGCCACCGGGGATCCCTCCCTAATTTACGTGATTGTCAAAGTGGACGGCAAATTGAAGCTGGCCCGGGGAAGTGTTTATTCCTTCTACCAGTTTCCATGGCCCCTCTCGGACAGACTGACGGACGGCAAATGGCGGCAAATGATGGGCCTGCAGGCGGACGATGCAGGAAACTATGTCACAGAGCCCCCGATCGCCAAACCGGAGTGGACCGCCAGTTACCGCTATTATTATGAATAAGGGCCGAAACATAAAAAAGTGTGCGCAAAGCGCCGCCGCTTTTGCGGCACTTTGCGCCGTTTTATTCCTCCTTTGGCAAAACGGCGCTTTTCTGCCGCGCTGGATCGAATGGAAAAGCGGCATACACATCGCCCAATCCGGTCAATATGAAATTTCCCTGCACAACAAATCGGTGACGGTTTTTTATGATAACGCCCCTGTCTGGACTTCCCCCAAAAATGTCAAAGTACAGGCCGCCCTCTCCTGCGATATCGACCGCGACCAACGCGAAGAACTGATCCTGCTTTGCTGGAAAACCGGACGTTACGGAAAGCATAAGCCTTTTTGGGTCAGGCGCGACGAGGCAAAATGGTCCCAGCATATTTTTGTCTACCGGTATGACCGGCAAACCATGCGCCCCAAATGGATGTCCTCCTATATCGGACAAAATGTGGCCGAAATGTCTGTCCGCAGCGATGATCCCTTCCGAACCCATCTTCTGCTGACAGATCCGGACGGCAAAATCAGCAGCTGGTTCTGGGATTCCTGGGGCTTTACGAAAGAAAAGACAGAAGTCTCCTTTGCCGCCTTTGGGGATAACCTGATTCATGAACCGATCTACCGCTATGGCCTGCAAAACGGCAAAGATTTTGGTTTCCTTTTTGAAAATGTGCGGGAAGCAATTGCCCAAAGCGATATTGCCGTCCTCAACCAGGAAACGCCCCTGACCGATACGCCTGCCCTGTACAGCGATTATCCCCGCTTCGGCACCCCTGCCGAAGTGGGACAGGCCGTCGCAGACGCCGGTTTCCAAATCGTCACCTGCGCCACCAACCATGCCATGGATCTGGGCGCAGAAGGCATCCGCTTCACAAAAAATTTTTTTGATTCCCGTAATGTCAAATGCCTGGGCATCCAAACCGAAACAGCGGCAAACAGCCCACCCTATGCGATCCTCGAAAAAAACGGTATCCGTTTTGCACTCCTCAATTACACTTACGGCACAAACGGTATTCCGCTTCCGAAAGACTCTCCCCGGATGGTGCATTTACTTGCGGATGAAAATACGGTACGCAGGGAACTTGCCGCCGCAAAGGCCGACAGCGATTTCCTGATCGTATTTGTCCATTGGGGAACGGAATATGCCCCGGAGCCGGACGATTTCCAGAAAAAATGGGCACAGGTTTTTCTGTCCTGTAAGGCAGATGTGGTGGTCGGCACACATTCCCATACCCTACAGCCCTGCGAACTTCTCATGGATGACGGCGGCCACGAAATGCTGGTTTTTTACTCCATCGGCAATTTTGTCAGCGCCCAGCCGGAAAAATCCTGTACCAAGGGCGGTATGGCCTCCTTTACCGTATCGCGCACCGCGTCGGGCTGTAAAATCACGGCGTATGACCTGCGCCCCCTCGTCATTACCCGCCAAAAAGAGGGCAAATATACGGCGGCGCCTGCCGCCGCAACCGACCGCCCCCATGCCCCGCATCAATAACCACACAATATTTCTGCATTTTGGAATAGTCGTCTTTTTCCCCGGCCGCCTCCTGTTTCTGCACATACCCGTCCACCATAACGGCAGCCTGTCTCCCCGCAAAAAAAGCGGCGGTCAAAAACGCCGCCGTTCCCAAAATTTTAACCGCCTGATACAGCCATAACCGTTTCATTTTTCCAAACCCCACGGCTTTTTTTCCATTGTATGGCAAAACCGGGATGGATATGCACAAAAACCGTATACCCACCCGGTCCGTCATTGCGCGAAAAATCCGGCGATCACGCTCCAGATATTTTTCCTTCCCTCGTCAAAGCCCAGCTTCCACGCCGCTACACCGCCCAGATTGTAGCTTTTCATCACATTGATCTTCACGCCGATGGACTGCTCATCCTCCAGCCATACCTGCACCAGGCTTCCCTCCGCTTCAAACTCCGCGTAGTTCTGTCCCGTCGTTTCGTCCCAACTATAGGCAACGTTCCTCCGCACCAGATAATCGGAGGCCTCCTGTATACCTACCGCCTGACTGGTCACCTCTCCGCCGCTGTCGGTGGTCCATATCCTTGTATACAGGGGCAGTGCATTGATCACTTTATCGGAAGGCACTTCCTGCACCATTTTCTGAATGCCTTCCTCCACATACCCCAAAGACGCCACGGAACCGGCCTCCTTACAGCCCGCCCAATGCTCGTCGTACCCCATGACAATCACATAATCCGCCATAACCCCCTCCTCTTTCCACTCATAATGGGCATTAAAGGCCCTGGGCACATAATTGTCCACGGAAAGCACTAACCCGCGGCTGTGACAGGCCAGGGATAATTCCCGGATAAACTGGATATAATCCTCGCCCACCTTTTCCGTCACCCGCTCAAAATCCACGTTGATACCGTCAAAACCGCAGCGCTCCGCCTCCGCCATCAGCGTATCCACAATTTTGCGCCGTTTGCTGGTATAACACAGAATTTCCTCCGGATTTACACCGTTATCACTGCGGTGGGTAAAATCATCCACCAGCGCCCAGACCTCCAAGCCCTTTTCATGCGCCTGCCGCACATAATCGGCGTCCGCAATGCTCTCCACCGTTCCCTCATTATCAAACAGAAACAGCCAGGTAGGGGAAATCACATTGACGCCGATCACGCCGTCCATCACCCCCGGGAACGTGGTGTTCGCCTCCTTGCGCGTAACCTGGTGCCACGCCAGATTAATCTTAAAATCCCTCTTGTTTCCTGCATATACAGGCGCCGTATACCCCGTATCCTTGACCGGCGTCTCCGATACCGCATCCGTC
This sequence comes from Lachnospiraceae bacterium UBA3332, assembly GCA_002361095.1. Taxonomy (GTDB): domain Bacteria; phylum Bacillota; class Clostridia; order Lachnospirales; family Lachnospiraceae; genus Gallintestinimicrobium. Next base: position 4,658 of record DERU01000135.1, on the reverse strand, counting down.
AAATGCTTTTTTTCCACATAACCGATATAGCCGTCGGCGGTCTGCACACAATTCCAATTCTCCATTTCCTTCAGTACAGTCACCTGCTCACCTTTTGTTCGTTTACTTAAAATTTCACTTTTTACACCGCCGCGCACCCGGACCGCCACATCCCTGGTCAGTTCGGCCACCTGCTGCTCCTCCCAGACCGTTTGCAAAAGTACCCGGTTGGGCTCCGTATAGAGCAGGAAATTGAAATCCGAATATTTCTTAACATAGTCCAGCGCCAGGTATACCTTCCCGTTGCGCTCCATGGCCGCAATATATCCGTCCTGTACCGCTTCCCCTACCGCCACTTCCACGACCTCTTCCGGCAATGTATACAGCAGCCGGTTCTCTTTGAAATCCACATAAAACCGATCGTTTAAATACGCATGTACCGTGTCCAAATCCAAATAGCAGCGTCCCTCATATAAGATTCCCTTCTCTTCCGCAATGGCGTGGTTCAGCACCAACGCCACATCTTCCCTGCCGGACAGCCCATAATAAGCCGCCAAATCCGCAGGCTCCTTGGAATAGGAATATTTTTCATACAGAAATACCCCCGCAGCCCCCGCCACGATCAAAAATATCAATACAACAGCTACCAATACCGGAATCATCTTTCTTTTCATCGCATTATCCTCCATGCGATATTTTATCACACCAGCCGAAACTCGTCACCACTTATTTCGGCTTATTTCGACTTTTTATACGGCAACCGTTTTTTCCTGCCTCACAAAAGCAGCCCCGTGTACGGTGATTGGGGGTCCTCGTATCGGATTGGGGCTGCTTTGTTTCAGACATTTCGGTTTTTGTTTTATGAATTATGAATTTACCATCGTTTTACTTCATCATAGCGAACCTCCTGCAATTTTCCCTCTTCGTCCATCACAAAGTCAGGCATATAGACAACCCTTTCAGAGACACAGCATTTCCTGATGATCTCATGCGGTTCGGATTTTTTCCCGTTCAGGTAAAATCCGACTCCTTCCCGTTCCATCTGCATCAGCAGCCGCTCCCATGTCGCTGTCCTTACATTTCCCATGTCACTTCTCCTTTTCTGATCCGCCTTCCATCCCAAAAGAATCGCTGCGTGATATATATTCTGTTGTCAGATCAGGTTGAAAAACGGAGAATTTACGAGACGAATGAACAGTGCCCAAAAATGCGCGGACTAATACAATAATTCTAGGATTCAATTTGAATGATGGCTCTGGAAAAAATTTGATACAAAGATTTTTCCGACAGGTACATATCCCTGTAAGACATTCTCATACTAGTAGCAGAAACAATATGCGCGGCTGCCCATCCGGCTGCGCGCTGACGCATATTCCTGCACAAGAGAAACTGGAGAACAGAAACTGCTCTGTTTTGTTGTGACCGGACAGCTGCGTCTCTCGCCGCTGTCGCTTGTGTATATTCCCGGCATTCCGACAATCCCCTTTCCGGCACAGATTGTTCAGAATCGTCTCTGTTTCACATTATAACCAATACCGGAAATATTTTCAAGGGATTTCTAAAAAAACATTAAACTGTTTCACTGTACGCTTGACTTTACCCCATTTTATGTATATGATAAAATGACAGGTAAAATAGAGATATTTCTTCACAATTATGGTTTCTCAAAGTATTTTAATAGAGTAAGGATGTGACATTATGAAAATTGAGAAAGTGAATGACCACCAGATTCGCTGCACCCTCACCAAGGCAGACCTCGCTGACCGGGAATTAAAGATCAGCGAATTGGCATACGGCACAGAGAAGGCGAAGAACCTTTTTCGGGATATGATGCAGCAGGCCGCCCTGAAATTCGGATTTGAGGCGGAGGACATTCCGCTTATGATAGAGGCGATCCCGTTAAATGCCGACTGTATCGTCCTGATTATCACCAAAGTGGAGGATCCGGAAGAACTGGATACCCGCTTCGCCAAGTTTGCCCCTTCTGCGGAGGACGATGAAGCGGAATCCGATGATGATTCCGAGAACCCCGTGAGCGTTACGGACAGCATCTTTGATCTGTTCCGCCAGATACAGGAAAACCGCAAAGCGGAACTTGGCAATGCCCGCAAAGCAGATGCCAGCCAGGCCGATCATGCCGGCCAAAATGCATCCGCAGATGTCGTGGCCACAAGCGCGAAAATTTTCTCGTTTACGGCCATGCACCACTTAATCCGTCTTTCCCATGTGGCGACAAGCTTTTACGACGGAAAGAATTCCCTTTACAAAAATGAGAAAGCCGGTAAATACCTGTTGGTACTCAGTGAGAAAGATCTCTCCGCCGAAGCCTTTAACCGGATCTGCAACGTCGTCTCGGAATATGGCCGCCTGGAGCAGTCCGCAGTCGGCAGCGAAGCCTACTGCAGGGAACATTATGCGTTAATTGCGGAGGGAAATGCACTGCAAACCCTCGCGCAAATTTAACCGCAAAGACGCCATACAAAAACGGGCAGGAATTCCTGCCCGTTTTCTTATTCCTATTGCATTTCAGACTCAGACAGACTCATGGAACGTTCTGGAGATAACGTCGGCCTGCTGTTCCGGAGTCAGTTTAATGAAGTTTACCGCATAGCCGGAAACACGAATGGTAAGCTGCGGATAATTCTCCGGATGCTTCTGCGCGTCCAGCAGCGTATCTCTGTTCAATACATTTACATTCAAATGATGGCCGCCCTTTGTTGCATATCCATCCAATAATCCTACCAGGTTATCTACCTGTGCGCTGTTTGTTGCCATGATCATTTCCTCCTGTTTTCTTATTTAAAATCATCCAGACCGTCCTGCAATGTGGGTACGCTGCAGGCCAACGGGGTTCTGGAACAATCCGTACACCCCATTGTCTGCACTTCTTTGGCGCCGCTGCCGGCGTTATAATCCACATTCACATGGCCTGTTCCCTTCGCCATGCCGGAATCCAGCATTTTGACAAGGTCGTCAATCATTTCTTTTTCGTCCATAACAGACTCCTATCTGACTGCCAGCCGGCGCGGTATACCGCCGGTTATTTGTTCAGGTCAAGTTCCAAATCGCCGGAGAAGATCTGGTCTTCCTTGCCCAGCGCGCCCGGGATGATGGTGAAGGTATTGGAAATACCGTCCTGCGCATCCTTGAAAGGCAGTTTGGAAACGGAAGACAAAGACGCCACCGCGCCGTGGGTGTCACGGCCATGCATCGGGTTCGCACCAGGAGCAAACGGCTGTCCTTTTCTGCGTCCGTCAGGCGTATTACCGGTAGCTTTACCATAGGTAACGTTAGAGGTAATCGTCAGGATGGATGTGGTAGGAACACCGTTCCTATAGGTGTGATGCCTTCTGATCGCGGTCATGAACTTATGCACAATTTCCTGTGCAATGTCATCCACGCGGTCATCGTCGTTGCCATATTTCGGGAAATCGCCGGTGGTCTTGAAATCGACAATAATGCCGTCCTCGTCACGGACCACTTCCACCTTTGCATACTTGATTGCGGACAGGGAATCCGCAACGATGGACAGGCCCGCCACACCGGTTGCAAAGTATCTCTTTACATCCCTGTCATGCAAAGCCATCTCCGCTCTCTCGTAGCAGTATTTATCATGCATATAGTGGATGATGTTCAGGGTGTTGACGTAAACGTCAGCCTGCCATTCCAGCATATCGATAAATTTGGACATTACATCGTCATAATCCAATACATCGCCGGTCACAGGACGGTATTTGGGTCCTACCTGTTTCTTGGTCACTTCGTCCACGCCGCCGTTCAACGCGTAAAGCAGGCACTTTGCCACGTTGGCACGTGCGCCGAAGAACTGCATCTCCTTACCGATTACCATGGAAGATACGCAGCATGCAATACCGTAGTCGTCGCCATGGGTTACTCTCATAAGGTCGTCGTTTTCGTACTGGATGGAAGAAGTCTGGATGGACATCTTCGCACAGTATTTCTTCCAGCTCTCAGGAAGCCTGGTGGACCAGAGAACGGTCAGGTTCGGCTCCGGAGAAGGACCAAGGTTTGTCAGGGTGTGCAGATAACGGAAGCTCATCTTTGTTACCATAGGACGTCCGTCAACGCCAACACCGCCAAGGGACTCGGTTACCCAAACGGGATCGCCGGCGAAAATCTGGTTGTACTCAGGAGTACGTGCAAACTTAACGCAGCGCAGCTTCATGATGAAGTGATCAACAAATTCCTGGATCTCCTTCTCAGTGAAGGTACCATTTGCAAGGTCTCTCTCTGCGTAGCAGTCAAGGAAAGTGGAGGTACGTCCAAGGGACATAGCGGCACCGTTCTGCTCTTTAACGGAACACAGATATCCGAAATAAGTAGCCTGAATTGCTTCCTGAACGTTGGTTGCAGGTTTGGAGATATCGCAGCCATAGGAAGCAGCCATCTCTTTCATCATCTTAAGAGCAACCATCTGCTCGGAGAGCTCCTCGCGGAGACGGATCACATCGTCGGTCATAACGCGGCCTGTGGAATCCTTCTGCGCCTGCTTGTCTTTAATCAGTCTGTCAATACCATACAGAGCAACACGTCTGTAGTCGCCGATGATACGTCCGCGGCCATAAGCATCAGGAAGACCTGTGATGATATGGGAGGAACGGCAAGCTCTCATTTCCTGGTTGTAAGCGTCAAAGCAGCCTGCATTGTGTGTCTTCCTG
>DERU01000155.1 GCA_002361095.1 Lachnospiraceae bacterium UBA3332 | reverse complement strand
CTGGTTGTCGATCACAAGGTAAAATACATTTTCCTCCGGCGTGATGAAGGTATAAAACTCCTTGCCGTCCCCATCGGTGGCATTGTCCAGCACGGTAGCCTGCCCTGCAGGTGTAAAAGGGTTCGGCTCTGCGGAATTTTCCGCTTCCGTATCTGCCGCCCCCTCATAATGGGGGTTCTTTACCTCTACCACCTCCGACTGGTTCCCGGCAAAATCAATGGCATAAACACCCACCGTTTCTGTTTCCGTCCCGGCATAATCCTCAAATTCCACGTCTATCGCATGATCCACGCGGTAGTTGATACGCTTCGTGCCGATATACACCGCATCCACGCCGGAATCCTCATCATTTGCTTCAATATGGAGCGTATCGCCTGACAGTTCTGCGCTGATGGACGGCGGCGTGGTGTCGCCGCCCCCTTTTGCGTATGCCGTCACAGGCATAAAAAATGCGCCTATGCAAAGCACAAGCGCCGGTAATGTGTACCATATGCTATTCTTCTTCATTTTGATCTGTTTCCTCCTTCTGGGTCAGTTTGTTTTGGGGCAGTTCCTTCATGGACTGTATCATCCCCAGGATTTTTTGCAGTTCCTCCGGCGATGCAGTGACGCTCCGCACGGCCTGTACGATTTCCATGTTTTCCTGTTCCGTGATCCGGCGCTCAATATCCTTTATGCGCGCCTGCCACTCCGCCGCTTTCTGCTTTGCTTTTTCCAGTTCTGTTTTTAATCTGTCAAGTTTCATTTCGGTGCAATTCCCTCCTTTTATGGCAGCCTGCCGCCGCTGTAGAATTTTGCAGACCAATAGTTTGTGTTGATATTGGCGTAGGAGATCGGGTCGCCGCAGTGTATCATTTTCCCATCCCCTATATAAATCCCCACATGGGTGACGGGGTTCGCCGTGGAGTAGGTTCCTGTGAAGAAAATCAAATCCCCCGGCTGCATGTTTTCTTTGGAAACCGGGGTACACAGGTTATACAGCCCCTGCGCGGTCTGCCTGCCCACATTCCCCACGCCGGAATGGTTGATCACCCAGGACACATAACCGGAGCAGTCAAAAGATGTGGAAGGGGACGAGCCGCCCCACACATAAGGGTATCCTAAATATTTTTCCGCTTCCGCCAGCATAGCCGCAAAACTGCCGTCCCCCATAGCCGCGCCGGGGTCTTCCCCAAAATCAGGTCCTCCCGCCGCTCCTCCGCCCGGAAGGTAGCCGTCCCCGCCCCCTGCCACATAATAGTAAGGGTCTAAATACTCCCCGTTATGGGTCACTTCCAAATGCAGGTGCGGCCCGGTACTGCTTCCGGTGCTTCCTACGGCGGCGATCACATCCCCGCGCTTTACCGCCTGCCCTGCGCTTACGGAAAGAGACGAACAGTGGGCATACCGGGAACAGTAACCATCTTCACCCTCAATCACCACGCACAGCCCGTAGTCCCCGGCATTTCCCGCCGATACCACGGTGCCGTCCTGTGCCGCTTTAATGGGCGTCCCTTCCGCTATGCCGATGTCAACGCCCCTGTGCAGGTCTTTCTCCCCGGTAATGGGATGTACCCTGTACCCGTAAGGGTTGGTGACATAGCTTACCCACGAAAAGTCAAAGGGATTGCCGTAACACTGGCGGTTGCCGCAGGTCTGCATATATACCCCGTACCGGTCAGACGCATCCCCCGGCGCAAGGCTCCCCGCGATAATATCCGAAAGGGGCTGTACGGACAGCGTTGTCTTTAGCACATGCCATTCATACTCGTGTTCTTCCCCTTCGTCATCCGTATAAGTGCGTATCTCCGTGACTTCCTCCCTTGTAAGCTGGTACTGCTCCCCGAACAGGCGGCTTAACTCCGCCTCCACCTGGGCATAGGTGAAATCATCATAGGCAGCGGAAAGATAGCCCATCAGTTCATAGGGGTTGTGCCCGATCTCCCCGATGTTATAACGGTATTCATCATAGCCGGGGTAATCTTCCTCCGTCCGGTCAATCTCCATCTGCAAATCCGTTTCCAGTTCGGTATACCTTAATTCGCTCTGGTTGATCTCCGTATCATCCGCCACATAACAGGTGGATATGACGGCGGACTGTACGCCGGAAAGCATGGCGGAACAGGAAGAAAACAGGGAACCGAACATGGAAATGATCAGTATGCCGATCCCCACGATCCCCAGGACGGCCTTATGGGAAGCTACAGCCTGCGCCAGCGCCCGCACCACCTGTCCGGCAGCGGAAAGCATATTTGTGGTGTGTTTTACCTCCTTTGCCGCTTCCCTGGCCGCAGCCGCATATTTGCGTTTCAGCTTCTGTTTCTGAATCCACTTCGCCAGGGCTTTTTTCTCCAGTTCCGGGTTTTCAGAAAGTATTTTTTGATAGGCCATATCCATGTTTGCCTGTGCAAGCCGCCCCTGCGCTTTCCTCACTTCACGGTAGGGTTTTTCCCTGAGACGCTGCCGCCTTTTCCGCAGTGCCGCCCCTGCGCCCCTCTCTACAGCAAACTCCGTTTTGTGGGAGGCTTCCACGCCCACGTTATCCGCTTCCGTTTCGCGGATTTTCTGGTGTACTTTCAGGACAGCCGCCGTGTATGCCGTGCGTCCGGCCGCCCTGCCCGCCCTTTTTATCAGGGGCGGTTTTTCATTCTCAGGGATGGTCTCTTTCTCAAAATGCAGGCGGCGCTTTGCCTTTCCGGATTCACTGTCATACTCCTTTTGCAGACGCACACGGGTACGGGCCGGGAGGTTTTCCTGTGCTTTTATCAGTTTCCCTTCCGCTTTTTCCACCCTCCTTTGTGCTTTTTCATACTGCTTCATCCGGCGCGGCTTTGCCGCCCCCTTTTCCCCGGCAGCCTTTTCCCCTTCCGGGGCTTTCTCCCCGGCGCGTTCCTCCGGCGGTATCTCGCTTTTTTCATAATGCAGCCGTGCAGCCTTCTCCGGTTTTTCGCTGTCAGCGGAGAATTTTGCCGCCATCCGCTTCTTCCTGTCCGCCCGGATTTTGGAAGCATCTGCCGCCTCTGCCCTGTCTGACTCAAAAATATGCCTGTTTTCCGACAGTTCGGGCATAGCTGTTTCTCCCCGTGCCGCTGTTTCCTCTGGTGCTGCCGGTTCCCCGTCCTGTCTTTCTTCCTTTGCAGTTTCCTTTACCGGGCTGTGCCGCGCTGCCCCATACCGTTTCCTGCCCTCCGCCGCACTGCCGGCATCACGCACAGGTGCGCCGTCACCGCGCATGGTTTTCTGCGTCCGGCTTTTTGCGCGGTGCCCTGCCGCCGCATCTTCCGCCTTTTCCCGTCCAAAAGATACGTCCGCAAGCCTGCCGCTGATCCTCTGCTCAGTGCCTGCCGTCAGGTTTTTCTCTGTCAGGCCGTCACGGGTCATTTTCTGGACTTTTTTATCCCGCGCCCGAAATTCCTGCCCCCTCATAGCGCTGCCTCATGGACTTTCTTCTCTTTTTCCGGCGCAGGGGAAGGGCGGGCGGCGGCCTGCGCTTTCTTTTCCTGCAAATCTTTCAGCACGGACGGTTTTTCTTTCCCTTTATCCGGGGACGGCTCCAGATCGTCCAGGTCAGCCGCCTCCGGATGTTCTTCCGGTTCTTCCTGCCCGGCTTCCGGGAGCGTATCCTCCCTCGTATGCCCCGCCGCCTGTTCCAGACGCTCCATGTTCCCGATTGCGGCAAGGGCCATGTTATTTAATTGGTTCAGGATCGTTTTTTCCATGCGCAGGGGTGAAAGGACAGCCGCCTGGAAGCGCCCCTCGCTCCCGCCGTCTACCGCCTGCTGTTCTTTCCCTATCAGGGCGCGGCCCGCATTTTTCATATGCCCGCCTGCGCTCCGCAGTTCATGCCCCAGGCTCTCCACCTTCTCTATGGATTTTTTTACATCCGCAATGGATTCCCCGATGCCCTTCTGTATACTTTCCAGCGCCTTTTTGATACCCAGCGCAGAAACTGCATGGTCTAACGCCTTTACGCCGGTGCGCTTAAATCCTTCCACAGCTTCCTTTGCGCCCTCCACAATGCGCTCTTTCATCTCTGCAAGACACGCCTGCATTACCTGGAGCCTGCCCTCCACCGCATCCGCTACGCGGGATACAAAGCGCTTTGCCGGGTTCTCCTGCATTTTTGCAAGCTGCTCCCTCACATCATGCAGTTCATGTAACGCCGAATTAAGCTGCTCCATCATGTTGTCCATCTGCCAGAGCATCATGGAATAGTCCTGCCCCTTATCGGGACGGTTCTCCATCAAAAGCTGTAAAAACTGTTTAACCGCTTCATTCTCCTGAAGCTGCTCTGTCTGCACATTTTGATCGTTCATGTTCTTTTCCTCCTTCCTGCCGGCTTCTTTTCATAATAAAAAGGCGTAGCAGAAAATACGCCTCCCTGCAAAAACTGATTTCATTGTCCCTGTCTAAAAAAGTCTTAATCAATTCATCCCCATCGTTTAAAAAAGATTTATAATTGCTTGATTCTATTCTGTGAAGTTCTAAACCACCTGCTTTCTATTTCCACGCCTATAAATCTTCGGTTTAACTTGATACACGCTTCCCCTGTTGAGCAGCTCCCCATAAATGGGTCAAGACACACTTCATTTTCCTGCGTGGAACATCTGACCAGATGCTCTATCATAGCTACCGGTTTTTCTGTCGGGTGGCGCTTTTCTTTTCCTCTCGGTATCCTTTCCTCTATGACCGTTGAACCCGCAAAATGCCCTTTCCTATAACTCCCTTTTCTATACATAAGGATAAACTCCGCCCTTTTGGGATAATAGGTAGAAGGCACCGTCATTTTTTTATCCAGCACTAACAATTCACAAAATTTAAAGTTACAGTCGGTGCAGGCTTTATGGATGGAAAAAAGATTCCTGTCATTAGTCATCACATAAAAATACCGTTCATTTTTCAATATCCGGTATATTTCCGGTATCCACCTGTTAAAAGCAATGTACTTTGTACTGAAACCGCAATTCCTGAATATTTCTCCATTCTCATAATTCAGCTTCCCGTTTTTCATCCCACCGCCTGCCAGTTCAAAAGGCGGGTCAGTAAAGACCAGATCAATGCTGCCATCTTCCAGGCCGTCTGCAATATTCATAAAATCGGCGTGATATAACGTGGCTTTTTCCGTTTCGTACATGGCTGCAGTATCTTTATCCATATCCCTCTTTCACCTCCTTCCAACAGACAAAATAGTAGATTTTTATGCATCCCCATCCTCTCAACATAAAATAGCTGCCCTTTTTCTGTAATCGCCCGGATCATAGTCCTTAAAATCCTTTACAGAATAGAACAGCCGTTTATTATTTACCCATCTCTGCATCTTCCGTGTTTCTTCCGGTGCGGTGGGTTTTTCGTACACCATCACATACGGGTCATATCCCATATCGCGCAGAGTATAAATGCGGTATAAGTCCTGTTCATGGGTGCTGCCATAATTGGTAAGGACATAGACACGCCTTTTACGCTTATCCTTTACCTTTGTCAGTTCCAAGAATCTCCTGAAATACGGTATCAGGTCATCTTCCGGGTTATCCCATGCAAAATGCAGCATTTTTGTTTTTACCTTATTTAATGCCGCTGCCTTTTCCGGCGTAACCAGCCGCACATCAAGCCCCTGCGTAAAGTCAACCATTGCACCGCTGTCCGTAAGCTGCCCTAAGAGCCTTTCCCAATCCGGGCAGGCTAAAATGTTCGCGTCTAAAAGTTTGATCTCTTTTTCACCGCCCCAAAATTCTGACAGGTCAGCCACCGCTTCCGTTTTTCTTCCTTCCTTTTCCCCGACTATGCAGAATCCGCACCCACGGGGGCATCCTCTGGAAAGGAAGCCGTAGGCTGTCCCCGCATACTGCGGGTACAGCCCATAATCCG
>DERU01000002.1:8480-8626 GCA_002361095.1 Lachnospiraceae bacterium UBA3332 | reverse complement strand
TGCCATTTGGGCTGAACTGTTACATTGTCCTTTGAAAAGTAACGCTTTCTTTCCGGCGGATATCGTGTTACAATGAATTTACAGGTGTCCACCACCCTGATATTTTTAAGGAGGTTTTTTTCTTATGGCAAACAGAATCATGCTCA
>DERU01000002.1:8034-8165 GCA_002361095.1 Lachnospiraceae bacterium UBA3332 | reverse complement strand
TTATGGCAAACAGAATCATGCTCAACCAGACCTCGTACCACGGCAGCGGCGCCATCGCCGAAATCGCAAACGAGGCAAAAGCACAGGGCTTTTCCAAAGCCTTCGTATGCTCCGACCCGGATCTGATCAAG
>DERU01000002.1:7535-7724 GCA_002361095.1 Lachnospiraceae bacterium UBA3332 | reverse complement strand
TCCGACCCGGATCTGATCAAGTTCAATGTGACAGGCAAGGTCACGGATCTTTTGGACAAGGAAGGACTTGCTTACGAAATCTATTCCGACATCAAGGCAAATCCCACCATCCAGAACGTCCAGAACGGCGTAGCGGCTTTTAAGACATCCGGCGCGGATTATATTATTGCCATCGGCGGCGGTTCCTCC
>DERU01000002.1:0-7217 GCA_002361095.1 Lachnospiraceae bacterium UBA3332 | reverse complement strand
CATCGGCGGCGGTTCCTCCATGGACACCGCTAAAGCTATCGGCATCATCATCGCAAACCCCGAATTTGAAGACGTCAGAAGCTTAGAGGGCGTAGCCCCCACCAAAAAGCCCTGCGTCCCGATCATCGCCGTTCCCACCACGGCAGGCACGGCTGCGGAAGTCACCATCAATTATGTCATCACGGATGTGGAAAAGAAACGTAAATTTGTCTGTGTGGATCCGCACGACATGCCCGTCATTGCAGTGGTGGATCCCGACATGATGTCTTCCATGCCCAAGGGCCTGACCGCTTCCACCGGTATGGATGCCCTGACCCACGCCATCGAAGGCTATACCACCAAGGCCGCGTGGGAAATGACGGACATGTTCCACTTAAAAGCAATTGAAATCATCTCCAGATCCCTGCGCAGCGCCGTGGCCAACGAAAAGGAAGGCCGGGAAGGAATGGCGCTTGGTCAGTATATCGCAGGCATGGGCTTTTCCAATGTGGGGCTTGGCATCGCCCATTCCATGGCACACACACTGGGAGCCGTCTATGACACGCCGCACGGCGTAGCCTGCGCCATGATGCTTCCCATTGTCATGGAGTTCAATGCGGACTGCACCGGTGAAAAATATAGGGAAATCGCCCGCGCCATGGGCGTTGCGGGCGTAGACTCCATGGATCAGGCCGCCTACCGCAAAGCCGCCGTAGACGCCGTGCGTAAGTTGTCCGAAGACGTGGGCATTCCCTCCAGGCTGGAAGCGCTGCGGGAAGAGGATCTTACCTTCCTTGCGGAATCTGCCCATGCGGATGCATGCGCGCCCGGCAACCCCAAAGATGCCAGTGTGGAAGAACTGAAAGCACTGTTCAGAAAACTGATGTAGTCCGTTGTACGGCGCACAGCCGATACCGGAAAAAAACCCAAAAGGGACTTGCGGTTTTAACCGCAGGCCCCTTTTCTTTTGTCTTTTGTAACCAACCGCCCCAAAAGCGGAATAACATAGCAAAGCTGTTTTGCATTTCCTGTTTTTTACGGCTTTTTCGGCACATTTATTTCTAATGTCCACTCCCTATTCTCTATTCTCTGAAAACTCTGCAACGGTTCAACCCTCGCAAAATCGCGCACAGGGCGCAATTTTGGCTTTACGGCATCCGCCTATGCAAAAGCTTTTCGCCAGGCCGGATGCCCGCAGAGCGTCTCATTCCCCGTAAAGGCTCTCCCGCAAATACGCCCGGTTCTGTTCAAAATCCACCTCCAGCACCGCCATTCCGCGAATCTTTGCGTTTTGGTAGCTTCCCTCCACCGGCACGCTTCCCTGTACAATCTCATATGCCGGAAATTTGACCGCCTCCAGGCACAGACGGTAACATTCCTGTGCGGTCAAATTCGTCGTCAGGTTCGGAAAAAGTCCGTCCAGCAGTCCCTTCGGATTTGTCACTACCGTCTTCGGAAGACTTTTGAGCACTTCGGCCAAAACTTTCCGCTGCCTTTGGGTACGCCCGAAGTCCGTTCCGATATAACGGTTCCTGCTGTATGCCAATGCCTGCGGGCCGTTTAAGTGAATCATACCGCTCAAAGAGGCATCCAAATAGTCTGTTCCCTCGGCCCGGCCGGTAAGCATATTATATTCCACCAAATATCCGTTCACATACTGCACTTCTTCATTGGTCAATTCCAAATCTACCCCTCCCACTGCGTCCACCAGGCCGGCAAAGGCCTCAAAATTGACCAGTACATAGCGGTTAACGGTAATGCCAAGGTTTTGCTCGACAGTGTCCATCAGAAGTTCCGCCCCTCCAAAAGCGTAGGCAGCGTTTAGGCGGTTGCCGTCATGCCCTGCAATTTCCACATACATATCCCGCAGCAGGGAGGTCATCTGAATGCGCTTTGTCCGGTTGCTCACCGACAGCAAAATCATGGCGTCCGACCTTCCGTCCTCCCCGTTTTCCCGGGAATCGTTACCGATCAGCAAAATGTTTGTGACACCGTCCTCCCGGAAGTTTTCTTCCCGCACGCTCTCGACAGCCGAATAATGCATTCTGCCGTAAACCTGACGCACCGCATAATACATTCCGCCAAAGACCAGCAGCGCAAGCGCAAGCACTACGCAAAGAAATTTGCCGAAAAACCTATGTTTCCGCTTCCTCCTCCGCTTTTTTCCCTCTTTCTTTCCGGCTGCTTTCCTCATACACACGGCCTCCCGCGCCTTCTTTTCATGCTTCCACCCGGCATCATAATAAAATTCGCTCTCGTCGTTTTGGCCGTCCTCATCGTTTTGGCCGTCCCCGTCATATTCCGGTTCATATTCGTTTCCTTCGTGCGCTTCGTCCCCCAGTAAAATGTCCCGATCCACATAAGTGATTTCCCCCCGGAAAAAATTTTCCTCCGGATTGCCTCCAAAACCGCCCTCTTTTTCGTTTTCGTCCAGTTCGCTTTTTTTCATACTTACCTCTTCGTGAATATCGCCGGCTATGCCTGCGATATTCCTTCATGCGCATTTGGATGTGGAACGTCCAAACTTCCCCTCATTCCGTCAGCGTCCGTTTCCACTCCGGCCCCTTCACCTTACCCCCGTAAAATAAGACTCCAAAATCTGCTTAATATAATAATACCTTCTGGCATACGAATTTTCCACCCTGATGAGTTCAAAGCCGTGCGCCCTGCAGATACTCTTTTTTTGTTCGTCCCGCTTTCTGACGGCCTCCCCGGCCATGTGCTCCTTCCCGTCGAGTTCTACCGCCAAAATAGGCGTCTGCCCGCCCCCGTACTGGTGTTCATATATGACAAAATCAAATCTGCCGCTGTAAAAAAGGCCGTCATTCACTACATTTTCCCGAAAAACCTGCGAAACCGCAACTTCTTTTTTTACGGAACATCTGCGGTTATTGTTAAGCACATTATCCAGTGCAAAGTTCAGGCTGGTCAGAAACGCCTCTTCCGTCTCCGTGCTGTAAGGCTTAATCCCCAACGCCCGGGAAGATGCCGCCTCGCATGTAACCCGGCACTGTCCGTTTGTCTTAACATAATTCACCAATTCATACACATCGTCCCGCTCTTCGTCGCAGTGAAGGCGCTCCAGTTCCCTGCCGCTTCCCAATACCACCAGCTGTTCCCTCGCCCGGGAAGTCGCCACATTAATCAGTTCCTGATTGTTTTTCAACCAATCGTAAGTTTTCTTTGACGTCTGATCCGTAAGGGCGAGGGAAAACAAAATTACATCCTTCTCATCCCCTTGAAACGCATGAACGGTTCCGCAGGTTGCGCCCGGCAGCCCTTTTTCTTCCAAAACCTGCCGGATACATGCCTTTTGGTTGGCAAAAGGCGTAATAATCCCAATGTCCTTATCCGGATGCCGCCTTATATATTCCGCAATCTCTTCGGCTTCCCTGGGCGATGTATTTTTACAGTCCGTGCGGTTCTCCCCCACATCCACCATCAGAAGGGGGCGGGCCGACTGTACCTTGCTGGCAACATCAAGCCGGTTGTTATAGTATTTTACATTATTAAATTGGATAATCCGCTTATCACAGCGGTAATGATGCCGAAGCAAAATTTCGTCGCTCACCGCGTCACAGGCAAGGAACGTCTTATAAACGGAATTCTTCCGGTAGTCATATTCTTCCGAAACCAGGTAACGCCGCCGTAAAATTTCATTGTCCTTCGGATCCAGGAGGATCACCGGGGAAAGCTGCTGCGGGTCTCCCACCAGCATCAGATTTTTCCCCCGGATAATAGGGACAAGGGACAGGGCCAGATTACACTGGCTGGCCTCATCCAAAATCACCATGTCAAAATACGGTTCCGGTTTTCCCAGTTTATGGGCGGAAATGCAGGTGGTCGCCACCACCGGAAAAATCCGGAGAAGTCTTTTCATATTCTCTGCCTTACCGATCCAGTTTCCGAACTCTTCCAGCTTTTGTTTCCCGTCCCCCATGCGCACGATTTTGAGCAAATCCTCATTCTTTGGCTCCCCCAGCCGTTTTAGGTATTTCACCGACGTGAAATACAGATAAGTGCGAAAACTTGCCGCGTCGTCCGTCAAAAGCCGCAGGGCCTCCTCTTCCGTCACCTCCCCGATATCCGAAAGCCGCTTTTTTACCGCCTCCAGCTGACGTCCCTGCAAATCGGCCTGAAACGTCAAATGCCGGTTGCTCTTTAACAGGCTTTCGATGGACTCCTTGCGCTCCCGCAGCGCAAGAATCTCTTCATGCTTTTTCAAAAGAGCCGTCAACTGTCTTGTCCGCAGAATTTTATCGTCCCGGTTCCTTCCCAGCGTACTTTCAAAAACATGCACGTCTTTTGCCTGTTCATAAAGGATTGCGATCTGCCGCAGGCTTTGCGCCACCACTGCCTCATTTCCCAGGCGCAGTACCGGGAACGGAATATTTTTGCCCTGCCGGTATTCCATCGTCCTTAAATGATCCACCACCGTATCAATCGGATGATTGTTATAGGAAGAAAGCAGTACAGTTTTTTCGTTAAAAAAGGCCGTCACCACGGTATTGACAATGGTATAGGATTTTCCCGTACCTGGCGGCCCCTGCACATAGGTGAGCGGATATTTGACCGCATTGTGAATGGCTAACAGCTGGTCAAGGTTCGCCTGCCTTTTCAAGAGGGCGATGGGATAATCTTTGCGGCGGACGGGCCTGCCGGTCATTTTCCCGAAAAACGCCCTCAACGGCTCTGTGAGACGGTCCTCCTCAAACATTTTGAGGATCGCGCCGTACTCCGTGTGCAAATCCACTTTTATGTCGGAAGCCAGCGCAATGAGATAAGGCCGGTCGTCCACGCCGCGCGCAAGGCAGCCGGACCGCGTGACCCTATCCTTGATTTCTTCCAGGTTTTTTTCAAAATCCTTCAAAAGGTCAAAATCACAGGGTTCCAGAAATTTCCGGATGCTCTGCCGCTCCCCGTTTACCGTAAATTCCCTGCAGACCGTGATTTCCTTTGCCGGTTTGAGCATCCGGGCTTTTACGTCCAAAAAAAGGCGCCGGTATGCCAACACATACAAAGCCTCCCCGCCGTCCTTTGTCCGCGTTCCCCACACAGGAATGCTCAACACATTCATACAAAGCTGCCGCAGTCTGTAATTCGTCCCGGCATGCCGTTCCAAAGCCTCATCCTGAAATTTTCTGACAATTTGTGAAAACTGCTTATCGTCTAAATAATAACCGTTTCCCGCTATTTTATCCCCGTCCAGCCGGGAAACCAGGGAATAGTCACATTGGTAAGGCCGGACATCCAGGCGGTTACAGTCAATCAGGTAATTGAGGATTTTCAGGTTCGCCAATGTCCCGAACAGCGGCTCATACTTTTCAGGATGCGCGTCCATCTCCTCCACCAGCCTGCGGTTCACCGTATAGTAGGAACCCTCCACAATAACAGCCGACAATATGGAATCCGCGTAAACACAAAGGGGCGCCACCGTATAATCCCCCAGATGAAACCCCTCTACCCGCAAACTTTTGTATCGCATATCAATCCCCTGTACTGCCAGCCAATACCGGGTTACTTTTTCCTCTTTGTTTCTGTATTCCACAGAAAGCCATTTTCCTTCGTGAACCGCCTTGAAAATATTCCGGACAATATCGTTTTGTGCCATCTTTATTTCCCTGCTTCCAACCGTTTAAACAGCCTTCCCAAAACCACTACCGCCGTCGCCGCCAAAATGATCTCCGCCGTAAACTGCGCATATGCCAATCCATACATCGGGAACAGGGCATTCAAAATGAAGAGCGCCGGAATCTCCAGAACGATTTTGCGCATGACGGCAAACACCAGCGCATTTTTCCCCAGGCCCACCGCCTGAAACACACCTACCGCCAAAAAGTCAATGCACAACAGCGGCATGCCCAGACAAAATCCCCGCAAAAATCTTGTGCCGTACGCGATGATCACCGGATTCTTCATAAACATGGAAATCAGTCCGCCTGCGCCTGCATAATACCCCACCGCTACCGATACGGCAAAACCGATACTGATTTTTGCCGTAAAATAGACTGTATCCTTCATCCGCCTGTAATTCCCGCCGGAATAATTGTAGCTGACCAACGGCATAATGCCCTGCGATACGCCCAGCGCCACCTGCATGGGAATCATGTTGACCTTCTGGGCAATCCCCATGGCCGCCACGGCATCCGCACCGAACGCGGACATGAAATTGTTCAAAAGCGTCATACTCGTCACATTCAAAAGGTTCTGGATGGAAGCGGGTATCCCTACGCCGCATACCCCCAGCACCACATCTCTCCGAAGACAAAATTTTCGCGGATGGATGCAGACATAGGTATTTTTCCCTTTTACCAAAAGCAAAACCAGGAAATATGCACAGGCCGCACAATTGGACAAAAATGTCGCGAACCCGGCCCCGGCCGCCCCCATGCCTAACCCCCAGGGTAAAATGAAAATCGGATCCAGTACCATGTTCAGCAGACACCCGCTCATGGTTCCGATGCTGGCGTGCAAGGCGGCCCCCTCAGAGCGCACCATGTAAGCAAATACCACATTCAAAATCGCCGGAACCGCGCCGCAGCTGACCGTCCAAAACATATAACTGCCTGTCGCTTCCGCAGTAACGGCATCCGTACCCAGTATACGCAAAAGCGGCTGCCGAAAAACCGTACAACCCGCTGAAAAAAGGATCCCGCAAAACAGCGCGCAGTAAAATCCAAACGCCGAACTTCTATACACGGTATCGTAGTCTTTTCTTCCCAGCGCACGGCTCATCATACTCGAACTTCCCACGCCAAACAAATTGTTCACCGCATTGAAAGCCAGCAGCAGCGGAGCCGCCAGCGTAACCGCCGCATTCTGCACCGGATCGTTGATCATCCCCACAAAGTACGTGTCCGCCAAATTATACAACACCATCACAAGGGAACTCAAAACCGTAGGAACTGCCAGCTTCGCCACTGCCCTTGGAATCGGCATACTCTCAAACAAAGTCGTTTTCTCTGCACTATTCATATCCGCCATCTCCTGCAAGCCATTATAAACCCTTTTTCCCCCGCCCACAACCCTAAAATCATATTCTGCCAAGCGTCCCGTAACGGCTGACTGCTTTTTGCGGAGTGGGGAAAGGCGCGGGGCAACCCGGAGGGCGGACGGCAGCGGAGGACGTAGGAGGCGCGGACGGATCTTTTCCGGAGGCAATATCCAAAACGGAAAATTCCGCCCAATTCTCACGGGATTCTAAAACGCATCAGGGCGCAAAAAACTCACTTTGTTCG
>DERU01000073.1:7169-7479 GCA_002361095.1 Lachnospiraceae bacterium UBA3332 | reverse complement strand
TCCCGGCTGCAAAACGGATTCCCGTGCGTCACAACTGCCGCTTCCCCAGCCGCACGTCCTCCATCAGCCGGTTCATATCCTCCGGCAGATGGTCAAACAGATAATTTTTGTCATCATGGTGCCTCTGCTCCCAAATCTCCCGTATCTGCGCCTTCGTCCGTTCCACCTCTTTGGCAAGTTCCCTCGCGGACATGCGGCGGGCGCCCTGTCCGTAAATGATCACCTGTTCCAGCGCGTCCGAAGTCGCCACCGTCACCTGATGGCTGCGCCCCAGCTTATGCGCGGTTTTCTCGATATACTGATCCGCCGT
>DERU01000073.1:6523-6904 GCA_002361095.1 Lachnospiraceae bacterium UBA3332 | reverse complement strand
TCCGCCGTTTCCGCCTCCTTGGTGAAGACCACATCAATATTATGATATTTTGACACGCTTCCCTGTCCGCCTTCCACACGGTACGCGTCAAAGACGAGAATGACCACACACCGGTGAAATCCCTGATAATTGGACAAGATGTCCATCAGCTTGCTGCGTGCGCCCTCAATATTGGTTTCCGCCAGCTGCCGCAGTTCTTCCCATGCAAATATAATATTATAACCATCCACCAACAGGTATTCTTCCGTCTCCCCGCCTTTTTTATCCGGCAGGTTTCCTGTGCCTTTGGCCGCCGGCAGCGTTCCGTCCTGGTCCCTCGTCCATTTTCTGGCCACGGCTGCGGTTTCGGTTCGCTTCTTTTTATAGCCTGCCCGCTCCTTT
>DERU01000073.1:5828-6243 GCA_002361095.1 Lachnospiraceae bacterium UBA3332 | reverse complement strand
TTTATAGCCTGCCCGCTCCTTTTGATTGGCAAAAAACGTCCGGGTAAAAATCTCTTCCAGTTCTTCGTTTGTCACACCCTCCGGCAGCCCGATTTTATGTCCGGCCCGTCCTGCGGGAACAGTCTGCGCCTCCAAGACCGCTTCCTCCTCCCCGGTTCCTTTGCCCAGACAGCTTTCCAAATGCATATACCGCGTCACCTGATCCCAGGGTACCACAAATCCCGCGCCGTGTGCGCAAAACACGGAATCTGCCGGATTTTCCAAATCAGCGGCCGGGTCGTACCCGGACAGCGCAATCACTTCTTCGCTGTTATGGCAGGGCTCGTATCCCTGCAGGGTACAGGTAAGCTTCCCCCTCCCTTTGGTGTAAGCGGTCATTTCCTTTTGGTAGCCGCCCATGGTCGCCACCGGCGCG
>DERU01000073.1:5256-5506 GCA_002361095.1 Lachnospiraceae bacterium UBA3332 | reverse complement strand
CATGGTCGCCACCGGCGCGCTCCCCGTCAAGATGCAGAATTCCCCTTCCGTCCTGGGCGGTTTGCAGTTCCCGCACATTTTCCGGATATCCGTCATTGCCCTTCCCACATTTTCTGCGGGCACTTCCAGCAAAAACCGGTAAACCGGCTCCAAAAGTACGCTTTGGGCATGCATCAGTCCGTTGCGCAGCGCGCGGAACGTCGCCTCCCGGAAATCGCCTCCCACCGTATGCTTTAAATGGGCGCGCCCT
>DERU01000073.1:4364-4927 GCA_002361095.1 Lachnospiraceae bacterium UBA3332 | reverse complement strand
TATGCTTTAAATGGGCGCGCCCTGCAGCCAGCGTAATTCTCATATCCGTAATTTCCGCCCCCGCCAGCACGCCCCTATGCTTTCGTTCCTCCAAATGGGACAGCACCAGACGCTGCCAGTTCCTATCCAGAACATCCTCGCTGCAGGAGGTGTCAAGCACAAGCCCCTCCCCCGGCGCCAAAGGTTCCAGCAGCAAATGTACCTCCGCATAGTGGCGCAACGGTTCAAAATGTCCCACACCCTCTACGGTATCCGCAATCGTTTCTTTGTAAACGATACTTCCTTCCCCAAAAGAAACCGGAATCCCAAAACGTTCCAGTATCTGGTTTTTTAGGATTTCAATCTGGACCTCTCCCATTACCTGCGCATGAATCTGTCTGACCTCTTCCCGCCAGACAACAGACAATTCCGGTTCTTCTTCCTCCAGCTGCTTTAACTTTTTATAAATCCCGTGAACGTCACAGTTCTCCGGCAATACAATCCGATAGGTCAAAACCGGTTCCAGCAGAGGCTGCAGGGTCTCCTCTTCCATTCCCAGTCCCTGCCCGGCAAAAGTTTGTGTC
>DERU01000073.1:3746-4103 GCA_002361095.1 Lachnospiraceae bacterium UBA3332 | reverse complement strand
CCCTGCCCGGCAAAAGTTTGTGTCAGTCCCGTCACGGCGCAGATTTCCCCTGCCTGTGCTTCCTGCACCGTTTCAAAAGCCGCGCCCGAATACAGCCGCAGCCGGTCTGCCTTTTCCTCCCAGACCTCTTCCTCCGGCAGACCTTCCCGCCGGTTGGTCAATACCATCTTGGCCTTTAAACTTCCCCCGGTGATTTTCATGTGCGTCAGCCGGTTCCCCTGGCCGTCCCGGGTGATTTTAAAAACCCTTGCGCCGAACCCTTCTTCATACCGCGCAGGCTTCATACACTCCGATAATCCCCGCAAAAACGCCGAAACCCCAAAACCCTTTAATGCGGAACCAAAAAAACAGGGAAAT
>DERU01000073.1:3028-3495 GCA_002361095.1 Lachnospiraceae bacterium UBA3332 | reverse complement strand
CGGAACCAAAAAAACAGGGAAATATTTCCCTTCCGGCAACCAATTCCCGTATGTCCTGCTTTGTGACGGCCTCCCCTTCTAGGTACCTTTCCAGAAGTTCCTCCCGGCACACCGCCAGATCTTCCCAAAACGCCTCCGGCACATCCTCCCATCGTCCGGGCGCTTCTTTCCACGCCTTTGCGTCCCTGCCAAAAGACCCGTACAGCGGTGAAAAATCCACACACCGCTTGTCCAGTCTCTCCTGCAATAGCGCTGTCAGGCGGACCGGATCCGTCCCTTCCTGATCCATTTTATTCACAAAGATAAAAACCGGAACCCGATAACGCCCAAGCAGCCGCCAAAGGGTTTCCACATGCCCCTGCACCCCGTCTGCCCCGCTGATCACCAGCACGGCATAATCCAAGACGCTTAAGGTACGTTCCATTTCCGCCGAAAAGTCCACATGCCCGGGCGTATCCAGCAGCGTG
>DERU01000073.1:2492-2642 GCA_002361095.1 Lachnospiraceae bacterium UBA3332 | reverse complement strand
TTGGAAAAGATGGTAATGCCCCGTGCCTTTTCCATGGCATCCGTATCCAAAAAGGCATCCCCATGATCCACCCTGCCCGGACTGCGGATACTGCCTGTCTCAAACAAAATCCGCTCCGCCAGCGTGGTCTTTCCGGCATCCACATGGGCC
>DERU01000073.1:0-2202 GCA_002361095.1 Lachnospiraceae bacterium UBA3332 | reverse complement strand
ATCCACATGGGCCAACAGACCGATACATATATTCCTTTTTTCTGTTTTGGGTTCCTGTCCGCCCATGAAAAATCCTCCCCTTGCGCTATACTTTGCTCAGTATATCACAAAGGGAGGAAATAGTCGAGAATCTTACTTTATATACCGCGGAAGTCATCGCACAGCCCAAATATATATATGGACGGCCCCTTCGTTCTGGCTGCCGTATCCTTTGATAATCTCATCCGCAAGGTCCGTTATGGCGGTACACAAAATCAGTCCCCTGTTGGGATCATAGATAAAGAAAAGGTTATTTCCCCGGCTCACCGAAACCATGGCGAGCGCATGTCCCCGCTGCTTACCGTCCCTCTCAAAATAGAACACGACCAGATATGCCTCGGCCCACACCGTCAGGGTAAGCGCGTCCAGGGATGCGGATCTTGGAACCAGCGTCGCATTGTTAACATAAAGCTGCGCGGTTCTGCTTTTCCTGCTCATCATTTCCACAAATATCTCCGTCTGATCGGAAAGTTCCCTGATCCATGCGTCTGAGTGGGATTGCAGGTTGTGGATATTAAATTGCAGCGCATTTGCATAGTAAGCGCAAAAATTCTGCGCCACCTGACGAAGTTCCACAATATTTCCGGTCATTTCATCAAACTCTTCCAACGGCGTCCTGCGTGTTTTCGGACTTTTCCCCAAATACCGGATGAGCCAGTGGATGCATAGCATATAACACATCCCGTTTTCTATGGCAGGAAGCGGTTCCGCTATCAAATTTACCCCCTTGATCAAATTATTCTGGCACTGGTTCTTTCCCCCATATTTTCCCCGTATCGCCATACCGATATTCCTCCCATTCTAAAACGGACTGACCAGCGCCTCTGCGGATGTCGCATAAGCCAGTATATCAATATAGGGCTGCAGCTTTTTTACCGCGCCGATATAATGGTTTTCATTGAAAAGCCCCAACACATCCTTCAAAACCGCCGTTTTCTTCCCGTTTACTTTCACATTGCGCAGCAGCATGATACTTGGATAAAACTTCCGGATATCCACCATTTCCCACACCGCCATGTCCTTGAGACTATCGGCAAAATCCGTTTTACTTTCGATTTTGCCCGGCGTGCCCCCGATCTGGCTCACCGTCAGGTTTTTGAATTCCTCTTTTTCATATTCCTCCTCTTCCTTCTGCGATGACCCGCTGTAATCAAACCCTCCTCCAAAGCCGCAAAAAGCCGCGTCCGCAGCGGCGGAAAAGTTCTCCTGATCCCGCTGGGTCTGCTTAAATTCCGTAATCTGTTTTTCATCCGAAGTATACAACGCCCCTCCCATCGCAAACTCCAGTGGAATATAAAATCCCCAACGGTTCAAAACCATGACCAAATCCGCCGTTCTTTGATGCGCCGGTCTGTCGGAATACACTGCCGCGCTGGCCTCATTGAAAAAGTCCATGTTCACGGCGATCCGGGAAGGGTCAACCGCAAAGCTTGCCTGGGAAACGATAAATTTGGACAGCAGATACTCCTTTATCTTTGCGGTTGAAACCGACTTGCTTTTTTCATGTTCATATTCTGCTTTCGCATTTACATACGGCGCGTGAAATGAAATGGACGCCCTGTCCGAACTCATCAGGTTCATATTCCTTGTGGTTTCCGAAAAGGCATAACTGGATTCCATTTTCGTATTCACTGTCTCCCTTGCCGTCAGCGGCGGCTCCTGTAACGTATACATATGCCGGAAGGATCTTACAAAACCATTGTCGGCAACGGTAATTCCGTGGGTAATCTGGCTTTGACGGAAAAAAGCAATCTTTTCATCATTCCCCGCCCTCATATATTCCTCAAAAGTCATATTCTCCCTCACCGCGCATCCGCTTCCGATGCAGAGAACTTTTTCCCCGTCCAGCAATTCTTCCAAAGTAATTTCCGGTTCCGAAAACACCTCAATTTTTGTATTTCCGTTTAAAAAATAATCCGTATCCAGCATCCGTTCTTTTTCCGTCAATACCCGGCGAATTTCTGCCAAACGCATGCCCGTATCCAGCGCCATCGATTCCTGCCTGCCGTCGGTATGATGAATCTGTATCAGTCCCATATTTTCCCTCCATTTCCGCGCGGCTTTATACACCTATCAGGTTTGCGGATGCCGTGCAGACACCAATTTGCAGATTGAAAATTTATTTTCCCAATCTTAACTCCTCTGCCCGCTTTAGCGGGCGTA
>DERU01000016.1 GCA_002361095.1 Lachnospiraceae bacterium UBA3332 | reverse complement strand
AGAAAATCTCCCCTACTCGATTATGTCCGGGAAAAATTGTGGCTGTCCACAAAACCCAGTTCCCGCGCGATATCCTTGACAGACTTGTTGGTATCGGACAGCAGGAAATTGGCGGCGTCCATTTTTTGGTTTAGGATATACTGCTTTAGGGGCATGCCGGTAGACAGGGTAAATTTGTGGGACAAATATTTAGCGTTATATCCGAAAATATCGGCGATTTCCTGGATGGTGATATTTTTGGATAGGTTTTGCCGGATATAGTCCGCAATGTCGGAATCAATCTGCCGTTGGGGAGAAGCGGGGCTAAAAAGCAGGGAGCGGCGGGACAGCTGTCCGTAAAGTTCCGTCAGGATGCTGGTCGCCATAATGTCCACGGAGATGGAAGGGTAGCCGTTTTTGATCAGATCCTGCAGCTGCTTCATCAAAATCACGACTTTTTCCAGCCATGGGATTGTTCCTGTCTGTGGCAGCGTGAAAAAACTGTCTGTCGCCAGATTGTGGGGCAGGCTGTCCGCATCGGAGGTGGAAGGAATGTTGCCCGGTACGGTGGAAAAATGAAGCCAGTAAAAAGCGCTGTAGGCGGGTTTAAAACCCTGCCGGTATGCGTTGCAGGGGGGCAGTAAAAGGTATTCCCCTTCCTGCACCGTATAATTTTCATGGTCATAATTCAGGTACAGCGTTCCTTCGGTCATGACAATGAGTTCATATTCCGCAAGAAAAAAATGTTCATGCATCCAGTCCGGGGAAGGAGCCTTGAACTTTCCGGTAAGTACGCAGGAAAAAACCTGTCTGGTGGGAAAACATAAAATCTGCATAAAAAATCCTCCTTGTCGGCATGACTTTTTAAAAGTTTGCCCACGGATGCACAGCTGTCCAAAAAGAATCCCTGATAATTCACATATAAAAAGAGTAAAATATTCTTTCTTTGCGCACAAGTTACAAATGGTTTGAAGTCGTGTCAAAAGGATTGCAGTTACGGGTGTCAAAAAGAAAGAAGAGTGAAAATGACACGGAATGTGGGGAATTGATATTTACGATACCGGACACCGATGATATTCTAAAAAAGCAGTCAAATTGCACAATGAAAGTGAAAAAAAGATGCGTGAAAAAGAAAAAAATAAAAACCTATCCGTGCAAAAGAAAAGCAAGTGTACAAAGTACACAATCGGACTGCGCATGCTATCAAAGAGAAAGGATGGACAAAAGTATGAAAAAGAAAGTATTGGCTATGCTGCTTTCTACGGCAATGGCGGTATCTGCCCTTGCCGGCTGCGGAAACGGCGCAGACGTGCCGGCTGACAACAGCGCAGCGTCGGGTAACGCCGGCAGTCAGGCATCGGACAATGCCGACAGTCCAAAGGAAGACAATTCCGGCGATCAGGCGGCATCCGACGGGGAAGTGGTGAAACTCAAGGCCCTGGCGATTCTGCATCCGTTGACGCAGGATGTGGACGACATGGAGTATGTTGCGGAGATGGAAGCGGAGGCAGGCGTGGACATCGAATGGGAACTGATCCGCGCGGACTGGGATACGGTAAAATCCACCAGGTTCGCATCCGGAGATATTCCGGATATCCTGATCAACGCGACCAACAATGCGGACTATATGCAGTATGACGGCCTGTTCCTTGATATGGCCCCCTACATCAGCGAGGATCTGACACCCAATATTGTGCAGCTGTTCAACGAGGAACCGGATTGCAAGGCGCTGGTTACCCAGATGGACGGCAGAATCTTCTGCGTACCCAAGTTCCAGGGGAAATGGCCCAAAACCAACACGGTTGTATTTATCAATCAGGAATGGATGAATAACCTGAACCTGGAGATGCCCAAGACTTTCTCCGAATTGAAGGAAGTGCTGATTGCGTTCAAAGAGCAGGACGCCAACGGCAACGGGGATCCCAACGATGAAATTCCCTTGGACTTCAACGGCTGGCACGGCAGCGCTTACGGCCTGTTAAACTGGCTGGGCGCATTGGGCATCCAGCTGACCAACTGGGCTTACGACGGCTATTTTGCGGAGGACGGTACCGTCAAGAACTATGCGGTGGACGAGAGGTACAAACTGTTCATGAAATATGTGGCGGATCTGTATGCCAACGGTGTCATCAATACCAATGCGGTTACCAACGACTATTCCATGTTCCAGTCCCTTTCCAGGGGAAATGAAGCGGGCGATGCGCTGGTGGGCGTGGTTGCGGGATGGGAGGAGACCGATAAGTTCGGGCCGGCCCTGCACAGCCAATATGTACCCCTTCCCGCATTGGAGTATGATATCGACTGTGAACCCGGCACCTACGATGTGCGCTGGAGGGACGATTACACCGGACTTAATATTTCCAGCGACCGTGCCGTGGTGAGCGCGAACTGTTCCAATCCGGAAGCTGCGATGCGTTTCATTGACCGTTTCTATGACCAGACCCACAGTGTGGAAGCGCTGTTTGGCGGTATCACCGACGGCAATCTGGAAAAGACCGGCGATAACAGCTATAAAGTGCTGCCTCCGCAGGATCCCGATGTGGATCCCGGCACATGGAAATGGAGCAGCAGCTTTGCGGATAACGCGCCCATGTATATCAGGCGATCCAGCGAAGTGGAAATGTCCGAGGACATGACTTATGCGCTGGAAGAAAGAAAAGTATATGAGGACGTTCTTGCCAAGGCCGGCAAAACGGATACGTATCCCCAGATGTTCATGAAGTACAGCCAGGAAGACCAGAATACCATGGCCTTGGCGCAGGCCAACATCAACGACATTATCAATAACCAGTGGTCTTTGTGGATGACCGGCGAAGCGGATATCGACTCCACATGGGATTCTTATGTGCAGAGTGTCAATGATGCGGGACTTCCCCAGGTTTTGGAAATCCGCCAGAAAGCATTTGACGCATATCTGTCGAACAACTAATCTGCTTTTACTTTAGAATCAGTGATCACAACCATGGAAAGGGCGGGGGTTTCGGCAAAATCTCCCGCTTTTTTCATGCGTGGCGGCGCATCCGTAAATGGCGCAAGCCCTTTCTGCGCCCTGCTTCGCAATTGTGTAAACGACAGCAAAATCAGGTAGTGAGAAAGGAAACATAACTATGTCGAAAAACAGTGTATCTGCCGGAAACAAGGGTTTTTCCTTCCGCGCAAAAAAATATCTGGAACATAACTGGCAGCTTTGGGTTATGCTGCTGCCTGCAATCGTATATATTTTTGTTTTCTGTTATGTCCCAATGTACGGCGTCCAGCTGGCCTTTCGCGAATACAGCTTTAAAACCGGTATCACGGGCGGCAAATGGGTGGGGTTTAAATATTTCCGGCAGTATTTTACCAGCAATATGTTCTGGCCGACTCTGCGCAACACGTTCATCATTTCCTTTACAAGTATCGTGGTGGGCTTCCCGGCCCCGATCATTTTGGCGATGATTATCAACCAGCTGCGCAATAAAAAATGGAAGAGGGTGGTGCAGACCACCGTTTATATTCCATACTTTATTTCCGTTGTGGTCATGGTGTCCATGATCAACGTCCTGTTCCAGAATAACAGCGGCGTTATCGGCAACCTGTTAAAAAGCAGCGGGCTGGTGGAGGAAACCGTCAACATTCTGGGCAGTGCAAAGACCTTTGTCCCGCTGTATGTCCTCACCGGCGTCTGGCAGGGCATGGGCTGGAACAGCATCATTTATATTGCAGCGCTTTCCTCCGTGGATACCCAGCTATACGATGCCTGTAAGATTGACGGTGCAAACCGCTGGCAGACCATGTGGCATATTGATTTTCCGGCTATCCTGCCGACCATCATGATCCTTTTGATCATGAATATGGGAAATGTGTTGAGTGTCGGGTTTGATAAGGTATATCTGATGCAGAACAGCCTAAACCTGGGGGTGTCGCAGGTTATTTCCACCTATGTATATAATGTCGGTATCAAGTCCTCCCAGTTTTCCTTTGGTACGGCGGTCGGGTTGTTCAACACATTGGTGAACTTCATATTCCTGATCATCACGAACTGGATATCCAAAAAGACGACCGGAACAGGTTTGATGTAAAGGGGGAAGAAAGATGGCAAAAATGACTAATCATTCATCGGGGGAGATCAGGAGCAATAATACGCCGGATAAAATATTCGGCGCTGCGGTTCTCATCCTGAGCATCCTGATTTTTATCGTGATCGTATATCCGCTCTGGTTCGTGGTGATCGCTTCGATC
Organism: Lachnospiraceae bacterium UBA3332; assembly: GCA_002361095.1. Lineage (GTDB taxonomy): Bacteria > Bacillota > Clostridia > Lachnospirales > Lachnospiraceae > Gallintestinimicrobium. Next base: position 2,074 of record DERU01000016.1, on the reverse strand, counting down.
AGCAATTCCAATTTGGTCAACCAGGGTGCGGTGACTTTTTTGCCCAAGGATATCCGGTTTTACGGATTTCAACAGATTCTGGACGATGCCCGTATTTGGAAGGGATATCTCAATACGATCCTTTATGTGGTGGTAGGAACCCTTCTGAACATGGCGGTGACAATGCCTGCGGCGTATGCCCTTTCCAGAAGAAATTTCAAGGCGCGCAACAAGGTCATGATGTACTTTGTGTTCACCATGTATTTCTCCGGCGGTCTGGTACCGCTGTACATGACGATCAGCGCCCTGAACCTGATTTCCACGAAAACCATCCTGATCATCCTCGTGGCGGTTAATACTTACAACCTGATCGTTGCCAGAACCTTCATCGCCAATTCCATCCCGGAGGATCTGTATGAGGCGGCGGTGTTGGATGGCTGCTCCCACTTTAACTATTTTGCCAAGGTGGTCATGCCCTTGTCCAAAGCGGTGATTTCCGTGCTGATCCTGTATTATGGGGTGTTCCACTGGAACGACTATTTCAACGCATTGATGTTTAACAGCAATGCGGACAATTCCCCGCTGCAGATTGTACTGCGCGAGATTCTTTTGTTAAACCAGGCGTTCGCCAGCGGCAACGGCGGTGTGCAGGGCGGCTATGGCCAGTCCAGTGCGGATCAGGTAAAATATGCGGTAATCATCGTTTCCACGCTGCCGATTCTGTGCGTATATCCTTTCGTGCAGAAGTATTTTGAAAAGGGCGTGATGATCGGGGCGGTGAAAGGATAAGTCAAAGGCCGGATGCGTATGGAGTCAAAAAGACAATATGCCCGGCCTTGTTTTTGGGGAGGAGGGAAGATTGAAAATTGAAATTTTCAATCGCGAGGTTTGTGTCTGCGCGTTGCTTGCCACAAACTCGTTATGCGCAGAAAGCAGCGCGGAAATGAGGGAAAAATGAAAAAGAAGCATACCCTGTTGGGCAATCTGCTTTTTTTGTTCCAAAACATGAAAGTTTATGCGCCCCGGTCCTTTTGGCTGGTTTTCGTCTGCATCCCTCTGCGGGTGCTGCTGCCGTTTATCGGGATTTTGCTGCCCAATATCGTGGTGCGGGCCGTTACCGGACAGGGGGAATTGGGGAGGCTTATCGCTGTTGTGGCGGTTTTGGGGAGCGTCACCGTGGCGGTAAGCTTTTTTGACCAGTGGGGCATGGGTATAATTGAGGCGGAAGCGGGGGTGTTGAGCGACAGCCTTATGAACCGGCTGTATTATAAAAAACTGGACTGCGATTATGAAAATCTGGAAAACAAGGAGATTTCCGGACGTTTTTCGGAGGCGCAAAGTTATATTTGGAACGGCAGGCGTTATATCCGGATGGCGGGAACCAATCTGATCATGATGGGTTCCGGTGTTTTCGGCTTTCTGGTCTATTTGGCGGTGCTGCGGCGTCTTCCGGTCTGGCTGATTTGCCTGATGGTATCGGCGACCGTGGTCAGCTTCCTGTTTTCGGATATGGGACAGAGGCAGAGGATGAAACGGGAGTATTTTCTGGGCGAAGGCGTGCGCAAAATCGGGTATCTGCAGCGGATTTCCTCGGATCCAAAGGCCGGCATATCAAAATGCAGGGCCCCCATTGCCAGGAATATTTGGACTTTATCGGGGAAGGCCGGGAGAGGAATAAGTATGTGCATGAGCAGGACGGGAACCGCGATGTGGGGACAGACGGGCAAAGCCATACCATTGTGTTTGAACATGTGAGTTTTTGTTATCCGGGTACCAGGGAAATGGTACTGAAAGATATTTGCCTGACGATTAAACAGGGGGAGCATTTTGCCATTGTGGGAATGAACGGCAGCGGCAAAACCACCTTCATCAAGCTTTTGTGCCGTCTGTACAGGCCGACGCGGGGGAGTGGGCCAGGAGCCTGTCCAAAGCGCTGGACCAGCCGTTGTACCGGGTCGATCAGGACGGCGTGAACGTTTCCGGCGGGGAGGCGCAGGCCCGGTACTACCGGTGAAATCCAGTCCCGGACATGCCTGTTTCGTTACTTTTCACGGGGTGGGGAAGGGCTCAGGCCAAACCGGGGAGCGGAGGCGGG
>DERU01000180.1 GCA_002361095.1 Lachnospiraceae bacterium UBA3332 | reverse complement strand
CTTCCGCCCGGTCTGCGTGCCTGCTTCCCGCCCTAAGCTACCGCCATTGGGCTGAACTGTTACGAGGCTTTATCCAATCCCATATTCCTGATACAGCCTTTTTCTCATCTGCAAATCCGTGGTCGCTTTATATAGATCCTCCGTACGTCCCTCCTCCAACAGTCGGGTTACCAGCATTCCCATACGCTTTTCCCCGCGCCTTTCCCCACGCTTTTCCCCTTTCTTTTCTCCCTCTTTTCTGCCCTTTTCCTGTTCTTCCTTTGCCCAGTCCTCAAAAGCTTTGCACATATCAATTTCCCCCTTTTCCTGCCGCCTGCTGCCCTCTTTTTTATCCTCCAGCGCGCCCAGCTGCAGCACCGTGCAAATCACATCATAGGTTTCCTCGTCCATTTTTTGGAAACGTTCCCGGTTTTCCATACAGTAACGGCGCATTTCCTCCTTGTTTTCCCTGCGCTTGTACATCCCCGCCAGTTCCCGCAGCCCGGTCTCGAAGTTCTCCTCCTTCAGTTCCGCAAGGTTTATCACCCGGATCCGGTAATCCCCCGCCATCATCCGCAGGGTTTCGTCCATTCCGGACATGTCCAGAAGTTCCTGCAGACTTGTGGCCGCCTCCCATTTCCCCTTCCCATGAAAAAATACCAGCGTCACTGTGGGAACCAAGCGGTCCGTCCCACGGATACCGGACAGATATTCCCCTCCGGGTTTTAATCCTCCCATCCTGCGGTAATGCCGTTTTAAACGACGCAGCTGCCTCTGCAAATCCTCCACGTCATACTCCAGACACCGCAGCGGCATGTATGGGTTTTCCTCCCCCTGGTTCTCCAGCGCCACAATCACCATCCCGCCATCCCTGCATAAAACCTTTGCCACGTCACGTTCCCTCTGGCGCGTCTTTCGGTTCCCTGCCCTGTCCGAAAGGCTCTCCTGATAGAAGCGCTGTACTTCTCCAAGGTTCTCCGGCAAAACCGCTTTCCTGCCCCCGTAGAGTGCACCGTTGCAGAAATCCGCAAACACCCGGTCTTTTCCCAAATACCACTTTAATTGCGCATCCGTTTTCCCCATTCATTGTCCTCCTTATTTGTGTAAATTCCCATAGGCTGCAAACAGAAACGTACAACTGCTGCGCGTTCCTGCGGCGGCTGCGTGGACGCATTGCGCTCTGCAGGCCTGATACCCCGTTGCCTGCTGCGGGGTCTTTGATTTGTCCGGAAATAACGGGCGAAAACGCCCTCCAGAAACAGAAACAGGCTTGCCTCTCAAACCATTTTCTGTCCAAAGAAGAATGCAGCATTGCGGACAGACACCGCCCGCTGCCATAAGATTCCCGTTCCTTCAGATTCCCTCCGGATTGTCCCTCCATCCGGTCTTACGTCCAGTATACCCCAGCCTCCTATAAACGGCAAGAACAAATTCAAAAGAAATCCCGCACCCTGCATCGGCGGCATGCAAAAATCCCCGCAGAACGTATAACTGCGGGGATTTTGGTTTATCTCATTGTTTTTACCGCGCGGACGCTGCGTCCAGATCTTTCTGGGCCTTCTCCAAATCCGCACGGATGGACAGTTTTTGCGGACAGCTTGCTTCGCATTTTCCGCATTTGATACAATTCTTTGCCTTGGCTTCTTCCGGAATTTCCACCTCCCATGTACGTTTTACATGCTCATAGGTTCCATACATATGGTATCTGTTCCACGCGGAAAAATTACCGGGAATATTCACGCCCGCCGGACAGGGCATGCAGTAACGGCAGCCTGTGCAACCGTTTTGCACCCGGCCCCTGAGTTCTTCCACAATGGTCCGGATGCCTTCCTGCTCTTTCTCAGAGAGGGCACGAAAACTGCCGAAGGTTTTTAAGTTATCCTCCACCTGTTCTTCGGTGGACATGCCGCTTAAAACAACTTTTACATTATCATGGCTTCCCACCCAGCGCAACGCCCAGGACGCAATGCTCGCCTCCGGATCCATATCGGCAAACTTTGCATTGATTTCATCCGAAAAATTCGCCAGGCTGCCTCCCTTGACCGGCTCCATAATCACCATCGGCACGCCCAGGCTTTCGGCCAGCGCATATCCCCGGTCACCCGCCTGTTCCATTGTGTCCATGTAATTATATTGAATCTGGCAAAAATCCCAATCCCTCGCGCGGATGATTTCTTCAAACGCCTCATAGCTGTCATGGAAGGAAAACCCCAAATACCGGATCCGGCCTTCCGCTTTCAGCCGCTCGCAATACTCTATGATACCCAGCTGTTTGATTTTATCCCAGCTTGCCTTTCCGATTGCATGCAGCAAATAAAAATCCACATGATCCGTCTGCAGCCTCGTCAGCTGTTCTTCAAAAATCCGCTTCGCATCCTCCAGGGAATGCACCGCCCACATGGGTAGTTTGGTGGCAAGATAAAAAGCATTCCGGTCATATTTTTTCAGTACCTTTCCCACAAAAGGTTCGCTTTCCCCATTGTGGTACGGATAGGCCGTATCTATGTAGTTCACCCCCGCTGCAATCGCCCGGTCCAGCATCCTTTCCGCACGGGCTTCGTCAATTTTTCCGTCCTGCGTAGTGGGAAACCGCATGCATCCGAATCCCAGCAGGGAAGTCTCGATCCCCAGTTTGTCAAATTTTCTTTTTTCCATTTCCGCTCCCGTCCGTCCGCTTCAGCGGACACTCAAACTCCCAAAACACGACCGCCGGACAATTCCGCACCGTCACTCCAAAATAATACGATTGCAACCACTCCGTTACCATCATACACCACCACCCGCATTTTTGCAAACAATTTCCAAACAGGGGCATGGCTAAACGTAACAGTTCGTTACTTTTCATGGGGTGGGGA
>DERU01000198.1:2715-3145 GCA_002361095.1 Lachnospiraceae bacterium UBA3332 | reverse complement strand
CATTCAATATGCGCAGGAAATCATCGACGGCTCCATGTCCATCGTCATCATGACCCCAAAGGGTATTTACGCTGCCCGCGACAAAATGGGGCGGACCCCCATCGCGGTGGGACAAAAAGACGAAGGATACTGCCTTGCCTTTGAGGCGTTTTCCTATCTCAACCTGGGATATACGCCCCTGCGCGAACTGGGACCCGGGGAAATCGTGATCATGACCCCGGAGGAAGTCCGTACCCTTGCCGCCCCCGGCGCCAAAATGAAAATCTGTACCTTCCTCTGGATTTACTACGGATATCCTTCGTCTTCCTACGAGGGGATCAGCGTGGAGAAGATGCGCTATAACTGCGGCGCCGCCCTCGCAAAACGGGATGCCCACAGTGTACGCCCCGATAACGTGGCCGGGGTTCCGGATTCCGGTATCGCCCATGCG
>DERU01000198.1:0-2322 GCA_002361095.1 Lachnospiraceae bacterium UBA3332 | reverse complement strand
CAGACCCTTTATCAAATATACGCCCACATGGCCACGTTCTTTTATGCCCACCATTCAAAGCAAACGCAACCTGATTGCCAAGATGAAACTCATTCCGGTGCATGATCTGATTCAGAACCGTAGCCTTCTTTTGATTGACGATTCCATCGTCCGCGGTACCCAGCTGCGTGAAACCACGGAATTTTTGTACAAAAGCGGCGCGAGGGAGGTACATATCCGCCCCGCCTGTCCGCCCCTTCTTTACGGCTGCAAATATCTGAATTTCTCCCGTTCCTCTTCCGATATGGATTTGATCACCAGAAGAATCATACGGGAAATGGAGGGGGACAACAAATATCCCAATCTGGATGTTTACGCCGACCCGGACAGTCCCCAATACCATGAAATGATCGACCGGATCTGTAAGCAGCTAAACTTTACCACACTACGCTACCACAGACTGGACGATATGATCGAATCCGTCGGCATAGACCGCGACAAGCTATGTACCTATTGCTGGGACGGCCGGGAATAATCCGCAAAAAAGTGTGCGCCGATATGGCGCACACTTTTTTACCGTGAATCGTCTAACAAAAAGGGGACGGTTTCCGGATTGACCACAATTTCCACCCGTTCCACATCTGCAATCCGGTAATTGGCAAATTTTCTTTGTTTTGCCGCCTCGATTATGTAATCTTTATTTTGCAGAAACAGTTCCAAGTCATTTCCAAAGTAATGCGGCCGCAGTTCCAGATAGGTCAGTTTCCGGCTTTTTTCCGCTTGTGCCTCCCCGTTTTCCACTGCCTCCTCCCCGTCTGCCGCAATTTCCGTTTCCGGCTGCGGCAAAGAACGGTCCGCTTCCCGGGTCTCTCCCCAAATTTCCCGCTGCCTTTCTTCTTCCGGTTCCTCATCCCAGGAAATCAATTCCATCCGCAGCAATTCTTCATTATATGTGACCCGGTACCGGATCACGCCTGCCGGTATGGATGCATCCTCCACCAGCAAAGTATCTTTCCTGGGATCCCCCCAGCCAAAATGACAGAGAAGAACCCGCGTATCCTCTTGGGGGGTAAAGGTATAATCAAAATCCTTTGTCACCAGATATTCCTCCCCCAACAATACTTTTTCCCCATATTCAAATTCGGAATACTCCCCGAAGGCAATCCCTGTCCCGATTCCCCCCAGCAGCACCCCGACGGCAAACATGACCAACAGTACAATATGCAGCTTACGCATCCGCCCTTTCCTCCTCCTTTTGCGTGACATGTGCCGGAAGGATTTCGCCTTCCCCCGTCTTCCCCTCTTTTTCCCTGCAGATATATTCCTTCTTTTCCTTCCCGCCATATTTATGGGAGACCGGCTTTTTGCCGTATTGTCCGCCTGATTTTGCGCCCTCCTTTCGCTTTACCAGCAGCAGGGAGAAGCACCAGATTGTCACGGAAACCGTGCAGAGCGTAAGTCCCAGCCAGCCGACCGCCACACCGAACAGCGGATATCCCAAAGCAAGCAAAACCGCCAGCGTTCCCATCATGAAAATCACGATACAACTTGCAAACCCGAATAAAATCCCGCAGCCGCCCCAGAAGAAATTCCATATCCACCTCAAACAAAAGCAGACGGCAGACAAACATGCATCAAACATCCTTTCAAAAATTCTTCCCGGAAAAAACCGCCCCTTCCTTTTCATGTTCCCCGTCCTCTCTGTGTTTCCCGTTTCCCCATGCCCTGCTTCCTTCGATCCTTTTCTGGCAAAAGGGAGCCTGCAGACATGCACAGCCCTTGCAGTCTGTGTCCGAAATGCATCCGCCGTTTTATGCATACCACACCCCAGCGTCCGCGCCGCCCGTTTGACGCCGCCGGATACTTTCCCGCAAAATGCTTTCGTTCCGCGCCAAATCCCTTCATACATGTGCCCGATGACTGCCGTTTTTTCCGACTGCCTTCCCGGCAGATCCCCGGTTTCCTCCCCGTCTGCGCCAAAGCCGGACGGGGCATTCTTTGCATACTGCTCCCGGTCGCTCCTGTGGCGCATCCGTTTCCTTTTGTCCACCGATGCGTAATCAATCCGCACATGGTATGCTTCCAAAATATCCGCCGCAAGTTCCTCCATTCTGCCAAAATCCGCAATTGCCGCTTCCTCAGACATGCCCCGCATCGTTTTCATGTCGATGTGCTGTTCATATTCATCCAGAATATCCCGTCTCTCTTCCTCCGTCAACACGGCAATCCTATTGTCCAATTCTTCAATAAACTCTGCCTTGTTCATTTTAACCTTTCTGCCCGCTTTAGCGGGCCTAAATTCATGGTTGAAAAACTGTGGCATATGGTTTTTCAACCTATTTC
>DERU01000008.1 GCA_002361095.1 Lachnospiraceae bacterium UBA3332 | reverse complement strand
GCTGCCGCTTCCGCCCGGTCCGCGTGCCTGCCTCCCGCCTTAAGCAGATGCCATTGGGGACTGAACTGTCACGATTTGTTACAATCCGTCTCCGGCTGAATAATAGCCCTTATTTATCCCTCCAGATGATTCTGCCCTTGGACAAATCATACGGGGAAAGTTCCAGGGTCACTTTATCGCCGGGCAGGATGCGGATAAAATTCTGCCGCAGTTTGCCGCTGATATGCGCCAGTACCCTATGTCCGTTTTCCAGTTCCACCTGAAACATTGTATTCGGAAGCTTCTCCACCACCGTACCTTCAATTTCAATCACATCCGCTTTGGACATTTTGTCATACCTCCCTATTCATAAATCGGTTCCGCTCAAAAACTTTTATATACCTTTTAATATTCGTATCGGCATCTGCCGGATTCTGGGCCAGACCTTCCATCTCCTGCGCCGAAAGGCCGCTGTGGATTTGCTGGATATGTCTTTTGTTTTTCTTCTTGGGGGCGGCATATCGTTTTAAAATGCCGTCCGCCAAATATACGCAGGTTTCTTCCTCCCGGACAACCAAATAGACACTGCCTTTGTCATGTCCTGCCTTGGATATGGCCAACTGTCCAACCATCGTTCCTCTCATTCCGCCGCGCAAGCGGCATTTTAATCAGCGGAAACATTGGGACGCCGTGCGTCACAAATTCCGAGATTGAAAAGGATCCTTTCAATCTTTTCCTCCTGCGGCATACGCGGCCGCTTCTATGTTGCAACAGTAAGGATTTCGGGTTCCCCGTCGGTTATCAGAATCGTATTTTCATAATGCGCCGACAAAGATCCGTCCCTTGTCACCACGGTCCATCCATCCTTTAAGAAATCAACCTCCCAGCCTCCGGCATTGATCATGGGCTCCACTGCCAGGGTCATCCCTGCCTGCAGCCTGACGCCTTTCTTTTTCTGGGCGAAATTGGGAATCTGGGGATCTTCATGCAGCGATGTGCCAATGCCGTGTCCGACCAGGTCCCTCACGATCCCATAGCCGAACCGACGCACATAAGCGTCCACCGCCGCAGAAATGTCATACAAATGACAGCCTGCCCTCGCCATTTTTATACCTTCAAAAAAACTTTGTTTGGTCACATCGATCAGCTGCCTTGCCTGTGGGCTGATCTTGCCGACCGCATGGGTTCTTGCCGCGTCCGAATGGTATCCCTTATAAATCAGTCCCGCATCCAGGCTGACGATATCGCCCTCCTGCAGAATGCGGTTTTTTCGGGGGATTCCATGCACCACCTCTTCATTGACGGAAACACAGATGGATGCGGGATATCCGTTATAATGCAGGAAATTGGGCACGCATCCAAAATCCCGGATCAGCTTTTCCCCGAGCCGGTCCACATCCTTTGTGGACATCCCCGGCTCGATTGCCTTACCCAATTCGTCATGCACCGCCGCCAGCATCCTCCCCGCTTCCCGCATCAGTTCGATTTCCCTGGCAGATTTAATTGAAACAGCCATCTCAAACCTCCAAAGCCGTCATGCGAGGATTTTTGTGATCGCAGCAAACACATCCTCCATCGGGACGGTTCCGTCCACCGTCCTCATGACGCCTTTTTCCGTATAAAACGCAATCAGGGGCTGTGTCTGCGCATAATATACTTCCAAACGGTTTTTCACGGTCTCAGGCCGATCGTCATCCCTGAGCACCAGGGCCGCACCGCACACGTCACAGATGCCTTCCGTTTTGGGGGGAATATGTTCCGTATGGTAAGTGGCCCCGCAGCCAGGGCAGGCGCGCCTGCCGGACATCCTCTTTATGATATTTTCATCCGGCACATCCACATTGATCGCAAAATCAATTTTATCCCCAAGCTTTACCAGCGCCTCGTCCAATACTTCCGCCTGCGGAATGGTTCTCGGGAAGCCGTCCAGTACATAACCGTCTTTGCAGTCTTCATTCGACACCCGGTCCAGCAAAATGCGCACGGTCAATTCATCCGGCACAAGCAGACCCTGATCCATATACTGCTTCGCTTCCATGCCAAGTTTTGTTCCGTCCTTGATATTGGCACGGAAAATATCCCCTGTGGAAATATGCGGAATCCCGTATTTCTGGGCGATCATTTTCGCCTGTGTACCTTTACCGGCGCCCGGCGCGCCCAACATTACAATTTTCATGATAATCTTCTCCATTCTCCATGCAAACAACGTAGGACAGAAACGTCACCGTCCTGTCCCACCCTGACTTCAGTCATTTAAAAATCCTTTATAATTCCGGACCAGCATCTGGGATTCGATCTGCTTCATTGTCTCGATCAGTACACTTACAATAATAATCAGGCTGGTTCCCCCAAAGGAAACGCTCGCGCCAAATACACCGTTAAAGAAATACGGTATGACGCAGACCACCGTCAGGCCACATGCACCGATAAAAATCAGATAGTTCAGTATTCTGGTCAGATACTCGCTGGTAGGTTTCCCCGGCCTGATACCCGGAATAAAACCGCCCTGCTTTTTCATATTGTTGGCGACTTCCAGCGGATTAAAGGTAATGGACGTATAAAAATATGCAAAACAGATTACCAATGCAATATAGATCACCAAACCGATGGAATACACCAGTTCCCTAGGATTGCACCAATAGCTGGAATTTAATGCCCGAAGGACATGAGACCAAAAGCCGTTTCCGTTATATCCGGCAAACTGACAGATTACAACGGGAAGCTGCATAATGGACTGTGCGAAAATAATCGGGATCACGCCTGCGGTGTTCACCTTCAACGGAATAAAAGAGGACTGCCCGCCCACCAGTTTCCGCCCCTGCATTTTTTTCGCATACTGCACAGGGATTTTTCTTGTGGCATCGTTTAAAACAATGACCATGACCACCATTCCCACAATAATGGCAAGAATGACAAGCGCCGCAAGCACGCTCACCGCCACAGCACGCCCCTTTACAAACTGGTTGTAAAGACCTGCAAGGTCGTTGGGCATGCGGGAAATAATATTGATCGTCAGGACAATGGAAATTCCGTTTCCGACCCCTTTTTCCGTAATGCGTTCCCCGATCCACATCAGGAATGCGCTTCCGGCCGTCAGGGCCGTGATAACCGTAATGACGTTAAGCGCATTGAAATCTTCCATCAGGCCCTGACGGCCGAAACCGACCGCCATCGCCGTGGATTCAATCAATGCCAGCGCCACCGTCACATATCTTGTGATGGACGCCAGTTTTTTCCTGCCGTCCTCCCCATCCTTCTGCATCTCCTCCAGCTTCGGAATCGCAATGGTCATCAGCTGGATAATGATGGAAGATGTGATATAAGGTGTAATGTTCAACGCGAACAGGGACATATTCTCAAAAGAACCGCCCGTAAACGCGTTGAAGAAACTGAAAGTGTCCCCCGTCTGCGCCGCAAACCAGTCCGCGAAGAAATGTCTGTTCACACCGGGTACCGGCAGCTGACATCCAACCCTCACTACGATCAGCATCAAAAAGGTAAAAAAGAGTTTATTGCGGATTTCCTTGATCTTAAACGCATTTTTCAAGGTAGTAAACATTTACATCACCTCAGCAGTTCCACCAAGTGCCTCGATCTTCTCCTTTGCGGATGCGCTGAACGCATTTGCCTTCACATCGAGTTTCTTGGTAAATTCTCCGTTTCCAAGAATTTTGACGCCGTCCCTGGGGTTCTTGACAATTCCCCTCTCGATCAGGGTCTCCACGGTAACCGTCTCTCCGTTTTCAAACACTTCAAGCCTACTTATATTCACCGCAACGATATCTTTTGCATTTCTGTTTTTGAATCCTTTTTTGGGAATTCGCCTGTATAAAGGCATCTGACCGCCTTCAAACCCTATCCTGGGAGCCCCGGAACGCGCTTTCTGGCCTTTATGGCCTTTGCCTGCCGTTTTTCCATTCCCCGATCCGTGTCCGCGGCCTCTTCTGAAGCGGTCGCCATGTTTGGAACCGGCTGCAGGGCGTAAATTAGATAATTCCATTTCCTGATACCTCCTTCGCTTATGCTTCCTCTACTTTGAGCATATATCCAACTTTTCGGATCATACCTCTTGTAGCGTCGTTATCAGGCATGATAACCGTCTTATGCATCTTTGTAAGACCCATGGCCGCTACGGTCGCCCTGTTTTTGGGCACGGCGCCGATGGGGGATTTTATCAAGGTAATTTTTAAATATTTCTTTTCTGCTTCCATTTTCGCTTCCTCCCCTGCTTAAGCCATGATCTCCGTTACGGACTTTCCACGCTTTGCCGCCACTTCCTCAGGTGTCTTTATCTGGCGTAATCCCTCTATGGTAGCCAAAACGACATTCTGCTTATTGGTGGATCCCAGCGCCTTGGTACGGATATTTTTGATTCCCGCAAGTTCACAGACGGTACGGGCCGGACCGCCGGCTATGATACCGGTACCTTCGGGAGCCTTCTTTAACAGCACGGTGGCCGCACCGAATTTACCGAGGAAATCGTGGGTGATGGAACGGTTCTCATCCAACGCAACCGTGATCAGATGCTTGGCGGCATCTTCCTTCCCTTTGCGGATTGCCTCCGGAATTTCCGTGGATTTTCCAAGGCCCACACCAACGTGTCCGTTGCTGTCGCCCACTACCACTAAAGCTGTGAAACGCATGTTGCGGCCGCCCTTTACAACCTTGGTAACACGTTTGATGGAAACAACTTTCTCTGTCAATTCCAGATTCGTTGTATCGATAATTGTTCTTCTCATCGGATGTGTTCTCCCTTCTTAGAATGTCAGGCCAGCTTCTCTTGCTGCCTCCGCTAAAGCTGCAACTTTTCCATGGTAGATATAACCTCCGCGGTCAAAAACCACCTGTGTAATGCCTTTCTCCAGCGCGCGTTTTGCAATGACTGTCCCCAAATGTGCCGCCGCATCAACGTTATTGGTCTTTTCCAGTTCCGCCTTCACATCCTTTTCCAGTGTGCAGGCCGCCACCAGCGTATTGCCGACCGTATCGTCAATAATTTGAGCATACATATGATTATTACTTCTAAACACAGCCAAACGCGGTCTTTCAGCCGTTCCGCTGATATGATTACGTATTTTTCTATGTTTATTCTGGCGAACTACGCTTCTTGTCTTTTTACTAACCATTCTTATACTCTCCTTACTTATTTCTTACCAGTCTTACCAACTTTACGTCTGATCACTTCATCAGCATACTTGATACCCTTGCCCTT
>DERU01000057.1 GCA_002361095.1 Lachnospiraceae bacterium UBA3332 | reverse complement strand
CGAACCCATCGCCGGCGTGGACCCTGCTGCCAGGGACTATATTTTAAAGACCATTATAAAGGATTACCGGGAAGATTCCACAATTCTGCTCTCCACCCACCTGATTTCGGATGTGGAACCCATCCTGGACGACGTAATCCTCCTCAAGGACGGACGAATCATCCTGCAGTCCAGCGTGGAGGAAATCCGCAACACCTACGCCAAATCCTTAGATTCCTATTTCCGGGAGGTATTCGCATGTTAAGAAAACTTTTCAAGCATGAATGGACGGAGACCTGGAGAATATCCACGCTCCTGCTCGCGGTTTTGCTTAGCCTGTCCGCCGTATGTCTGTTGTATTTTCATTTTGCGCCGCCCCTTGCGCCGCATGTGGAAATCCATGTGGGAAACATGATACTGTTTATCATGTACGCGTTTATGACGGCGGCCTGTTCCCTATTAACCACTCTGTATTTCGGGATACGGTTTTATAAAAACCTGTTCACGGATGAAGGATACCTGATGCACACCCTCCCGGTAAGTCCCTGGATGCTGACCGCTTCCAAAGCGGGAATCGCCGCTTTCTGGTCCTGGCTGATTCAAATTGTAACCGTTATCGTAGTGCTGCCCATCGTCAAAACGGCGCTGCCCAAACTTGCCTTTATAGAACCCTATGAGTTGGAGCAGATTCCCAGCCTTTTTACGATTTTCGGCATCGCCGACGCCAAAATGCTGCTGTTTATGGTTCCGTCCCTGCTGGTTTCATGCCTTTCCGGCATTCTCCTGATTTATGCTTCCGTTTCCCTTGGACAGCTGTTTTCCAAGCATAAGGCCTTTTCTTCCATTGTCTGCTATCTGGGGCTTTCCTCGCTGGTCTCCGTGGTGAGTTCCGTGTGCATGCTTCCGGGAATGACCGGCCTGATAATCACCCACGCAGACGACTCCGAAACGTTCCTGGAATCGGTGATGCCGGGCATCATGCAAAACTATTATGTCGCCAGCTTCGTGGCGAACCTGTTGCTCTGCGCCGCTTTTTTCTGCGGAAGCTGCTATTTGATGAAGAAAAACCTTAACCTGGACTAGAGCGTGTTTGAAAAATGCTCCGGACGCTTTGGTATGCCGTGCGAATCCGGCCCTTACCAAAACACCGGCAGTCCGCACATTTTGCACCCTCGCGCATATCCATAAAATAACAGTACAGTCCCCAAAACGGACGGATCCATTTTTTGAGAACGTTCTTTGGCAGACTGTCATGAATATGATATGCGCGAGGTTTTTATGTCCAATTCCATCTATGCCGCACAGCAATCCTCCTTCACGGGAACCCTGCAGGTAAACGTTACCTCCTCCGTGGGAATGATTCCCATAAAAGACGCGAGCGTCACCATTTCCAACAGTGATACACCGGAAACGGTTTTGGAGCAGCTTACCACCGACGAATCCGGCCAGACCGAAACCGTGACGCTTTCGGCGCCGGATCTCTCCTATTCCCTGGAGCCGCAGCAGCCGCGTCCCTATACGGATTATAACATCACCGTAACCGCATCCGGCTACGAACCTGTCCATATCGTCGGATCCGAAATCCTGCCCGGCGAACTGAGCCTGCAAAACGTCTCCATGACCCCCCTGCAGATTGCGGAAGGAGGACAGGAAGAAGATATCAACATCCCGGACCATACCCTTTACGGCGAGTATCCCCCCAAAATTCCCGAGGACGAAATCAAGATTGACCCGGAAACCGGGGAGATCGTTTTAGGCCGCGTGGTCATTCCGGAATATGTCATCGTCCACGACGGCCTGCCCAATGACGCAAGCGCGCCCAATTACTATGTCCGTTATAAGGACTACATCAAAAATGTAGCCTCCTCGGAAATTTATGCCACCTGGCCGGAAAGCAGCATTTATGCCAATATCCTTGCCATCCAGTCCTTTACGCTCAACCGCGTATATACGGAATGGTACCGGAACCAAGGGCTTCCCTTTACCATCACTTCTTCCACCGCCTACGACCAGAAATTCATATACGGGCGCAACGTTTACAGCAACATCAGCCGGCTTGTGGATTCGATTTTTGCAAATTACCTGTCCCGCCCCGGCGTGCGCCAGCCAATTTTTACCAGCTATTGCGACGGAGACCGGGTAACCTGCCAGGGACTTTCCCAATGGGGTTCCAGCTATCTTGGGGAACAGGGCTACTCCGCCATAGAAATTCTCCGCTATTACTACGGAAACGACATGTATATCAACACCGCTACCGCCGTCAGCGGCGTCCCTTCCTCCTGGCCCGGCTATAACCTTACCGTCGGCGCATCCGGCGGAAAAGTGCGTCAGATACAGGAGCAGTTAAACCGGATTGCCCAAAACTACCCGGCAATCCCCAAAATTACGGCGGACGGAATTTTCGGCAGCCGGACCGCAGAGGCGGTCAAGGCGTTCCAGCGGATTTTTGACCTTCCCCCCTCCGGTATTGTGGATTATCCGACATGGTACGAAATTTCCAACATTTATGTGGGCGTATCCCGCATTGCGGAACCGGGAACCTGACGGCGGCATCACATACGGCCCCCATCAAAATCCTCATCCCTGCACAGTGTCAGGGCAATCCCTCCCGGCCATCCACGCAAAAAAGCCGCCCGTT
>DERU01000255.1 GCA_002361095.1 Lachnospiraceae bacterium UBA3332 | reverse complement strand
TCGTCTGGGCGCACAATTCCGTTTGGTCACTTTGTTATGACAGTTATCGCACAGGACATCTTTCCCCCGACTACATGATATTTGATATTGCCATATCCGGTATAGAATAAGGAAACGGCTTAACCCACAGGCCAGCCGTTTCCGAAAATATTTCCAGAATCCATTTGCACGTTCCGCTACCGTCTTATGAATGCCACCTTACAGTCCGGTTTCCGTCCCCATGGCATTCCTCAATATTCCTTCGCCGCTTCCTCCTGACGCATGACACGCAGCGCACCCTGCGCCAGCGCCAGCAGTTCATCCTCGCCGGGATACACGGTAAACGGCGCAATCCAGCCCAGCTTCTCCTCCAGCTTCTGTCTGGTCAGGGGAGAATAGGCAATTCCGCCCGTCAGGATAATCCGGTCAACCTTACCGTTCAGCACGGCAGCCATCGCGCCCGCGTCTTTGGCCAGCTGATAGTAAAATGCGTCCAGTACCACCTGCGCCTTGTGATCGCCTTCCTTGGCCAGCTTTTCCACATCGCGGGCATCGTTGGTTCCCAGATAAGCGTTATAGCCGCCGTTGCCGCAGATTTTCTTGTAAATTTCCTTCTCGGTATATTTGCCGGAAAAGCACAGCTTAATCAGATCACCCACCGGAACGGTTCCCGCCCGTTCAGGGGAGAAAGCGCCCTCTCCGTCCAGAATGTTGTTGACGTCCACGACCTTGCCCTTTTGGTGTGCACCCACCGAAACGCCGCCGCCCATATGGATTACGATCAGGTTTAAATCCTCATAGGCAACACCCTGCTCTTTGGCATATCTGCGCGCCACGGCTTTTTGGTTGAGGGCATGGAAAATGCTCCTTCTGGGCAGTTCCGGCATACCGGAAATACGCGCCACCTCCGTCAGTTCATCTACCACCACCGGATCCACGATATAGGAAGGAACGCCGATCTCGTCCCCGATCTCCCGGGCCAGGATGCCGCCCAGATTGGAAGCGTGCTGTCCCTGTACACCCGCTTTCAAATCCGCCAGCAGCGCGTCGCTCACCGCATATGTGCCGCCCGGAATGGGCTTGAGCAGACCGCCCCGGCCGACAATCACGTCAAAGGACTTCAGGTCACAGCTTTTTTCCTGCAAAAAGCGGACAATGATATCTTTACGAAAATCCTTCTGGTCAATAATGGAGGCATACTTGGCGATCTCCTCCGTGGGATGCCGCAAAGTTTCCTCAAACAAAAGTGTCTCGTCCTCAAACACACCGATCTTGGTGGATGTGGAACCGGGATTGATAATTAAACTTTTCACCGCCATAACCGCATTCTCCTTTTATTTCTTCAAACCTTCTGCCACCACTGCAGCCAGCGCAATGGAATTTACCTTCGTCCTGAAACTGTCGGAACGGCTTGTCAAAATGGCGGGAACCTTCGTGCCTGTCAAAATACAGCCGTTCTCCACTTTTGCGGTATGCACCAGCGTCTTATAGACAAGATTGCCCGCATGAATATCGGGGAACAAAATAATATCCGCATCCCCCGCTACCCTTCTGCCGGATGCGCCCTTGTGTGCCGCAGCTTCCGGATCGATGGCAATATCCATGGAAAGCGGCCCGTCCACGATGCATCCGGTAATTTTGCCTTCCTCGTTCATCTTTGTCAGTTCCGCAGCGTCCACCGTCGCAGGCATCTTGGGATTGACCACCTCCACTGCCGCCACGGGGGCTACCTTCGGGCATTCCAGACCGCATGCATGCGCCACTTCCACTGTATTCTCAATGATATGAACCTTGTCCTCCAGCGTGGGATAGGTGATAAACGCCACATCCGTCAAAAACAGCAGCTGCCTGATCCCTTCCACCTCAAATACCGCCACATGGGAAAGCGGCCTGCCGGTACGCAGTCCCACTTCCTTGTCCAATATACTCTTTAAAAAGGACTTGGTATCCAGCAGCCCTTTCATGTACATATCGGCTTCCCCGTCATGGGCCAGCTTCACTGCCGTCAGGGCAGCCTGCCAGTCATCCGGCTCATGGATAATCCGGTAGCCGGATAAATCCATCTGCAGGCTGTCCGCAACCTTGCGGATCTTTTCCTCGTCGCCGACCAAAATCGCATCCGCAATCCCCTGCTTTTTAGCTTCCTGCACCGCCTCCAAAACCGCGTCGTCCTGCGCCACGGCAACCGCCAGCGTTTTTTTGCTGCATGCCTTTACCCTGGAAATAAGTTCGTCAAAATTTGTAATCATCGCCTTACACCTCATCCCGTTATTTTAAAATATCCTGCCCCCAAACCCCGCTTTTTACGGCGTCCGAAGGCTTTTTATCCGTTAAAATCATATCACTTTGCCATGCAGGGGTCAAGAGGACATTCCCGCAGAAATCAATTTTGGTATGAAACGTGTTATGTTTCACAGCCCAGGACAAAAATAAGGTTGCATCGGCAAACGCAATTATGAGTATTTTGCCGAACCAAAAAGAAAAAGAACTCCCTCCAGCCACAAACTGAAAGAGTTCTTCATTTTAACCTATACTGCTGGTAGCCGGACTTGAACCGGCACGGGATTGCTCCCGAAGGATTTTAAGTCCTTTGCGTCTGCCTATTCCGCCATACCAGCGAAAAAACGACCCAGACGGGACTCGAACCCGTGACCTCCGCCGTGACAGGGCGGCGCTCTAACCAACTGAGCCA
>DERU01000099.1 GCA_002361095.1 Lachnospiraceae bacterium UBA3332 | reverse complement strand
ACCGATATTCCTGGTTCTCTCTAAGGGATATTCTCTTCCAGCCAAAGGTTTTTCCTCCTCATTTTAATCGGCCGGAAACAACTGCAACACCCTTTCGCATATCGGATCCGCTTAGAATCTGTAGTGCGAGAATGCTTTGTTTGCTTCCGCCATCTTATGAACGTCTTCTTTCCTCTTTACGGATGCGCCGGTGTTATTGGATGCATCCAAAATTTCGTTCGCCAGTCTTTCTTCCATAGTCTTCTCGCCCCTCTTGCGGGAAAACATGGTCAGCCAGCGAAGCCCCAATGCCTGCCTTCTGTCTGCCCTCACTTCGATCGGCACCTGGTAGGTTGCGCCGCCGATACGTCTCGCCTTAACCTCCAGGACAGGCATAATGTTGTTCAATGCCTCTTCAAATACTTCGAGTGCCGGTTTGCCCGACTTTTCCTCGACTCTTGCAAACGCCTTGTACACAATCTTCTGTGCAACACCCTTCTTACCATCCAACATAATGTTATTGATAAGCTTGGTTACCACTTTATCATTGTATAAAGGATCTGCCAATACATCTCTTTTCTGAATATGTCCTTTGCGTGGCACGGTTCTTCCCTCCTTAATCATTGTTGTTTCCGGCTGCATATGCCGAAACATTCCGGGTTTTGGCCGCCTGCTGAACGGCCCGCCCTGACTCAATTAATTCAACGGTACTCACATGTGTGCTCTAATGTGTTCGTGCGGTATATCTGTATGCCCATAACCTTTTGTGCAAACCAAAAAGGTTATGCAAAGCGGAGCGTGAAAACATGATATCCGCAGGGATCGCCTGCGGCTAAATCCCAACACTTAATGATCAGCTTACGTTGTGGTACTTTCTCCTGCGAACCGTAACCGCTTATTTCTTGCCTGCGGTTTTTCCGGCCTTGGGTTTCTTAGCGCCATATTTGGATCTTGCCTGGCGCCTGTTTGCAACGCCTGCCGTGTCCAGCGTACCCCTGATGATATGGTATCTGGTACCGGGCAAATCCTTCACACGGCCGCCCCTGATCAGCACTACGGAGTGCTCCTGCAGATTATGTCCTTCACCGGGAATGTAGCTTGTCACTTCGATTCCGTTGGAAAGACGTACCCTGGCGATCTTTCTGAGCGCGGAGTTAGGCTTCTTAGGAGTCGTCGTTTTAACAGCCGTACACACGCCCCTCTTCTGCGGGGAAGAGATGTCGGTGGTCTTCTTGCGAAGGGAATTATATCCCTTCTGGAGAGCCGGCGCTGTGGACTTCTTTGCGGAAGTCTGACGTCCTTTTCTTACTAACTGATTAAATGTGGGCATTCTTTTTCACCTCCTGCGATATTCGCCTCCTGTATATTTTGGACTGTTTTTCCAGTCCTATGCATCTTTCTGCCATTTTTTCCCGCAATTCATAGGGTTATAACCACCCGGACAGGCCCGGTGATTACATAAAATTTGCACTGCTATAAAACCGCAGACAAAAAAAGCATCCGAATGCACGCAATTTATAGTATACGTACATTCGGATGTCTTGTCAACAACTTTCTAAAAAATATTCAGAAATCCGTTAGGAATAAGGCTTATTCCTCAAACTCCTCGAATTCTTCCTCTTCAAAATCCCCGGCATCCTCCGCTTCGTCATCCAGCAGCAGTTCCTCATCATCCTGCAGTTCGTCGTCGGAATCCTCCAGCAGTTCGTCGTCGTCCTCCAGTTCTTCCTCCGCTTCCTTAACGGCCTGCTTTGCTTCCGCCGCTATCCGGGCCGCTTCTTCCGCACGGGCCGCGCGTTCCGCCTCCTCGGCCGCAATCATCGCATCCGTGTTAAGCCTAACGTCACGGTACCGCTTCATGCCGGTTCCGGCCGGGATCAGTTTCCCGATAATCACGTTTTCCTTAAGCCCGATCAGCGGATCCACCTTTCCTTTAATGGCCGCTTCCGTCAAAACCTTTGTGGTCTCCTGGAAGGAAGCCGCAGAGAGGAAGGAATTGGTGGCAAGCGCCGCCTTTGTGATTCCAAGCATAACCTGCTTGCCCTCCGCAGGCTCCCTGCCCTGCGCAATCAGGGACTCGTTAAGATCCTCGTAATCCAGGACGTCCACCATGGTACCGGGCAGATATTCCGTGTCACCGCTGTTCTCGATACGAACCTTTTTGAGCATCTGCCGCACAATGACTTCAATATGCTTATCGGAAATATCCACACCCTGCAGACGGTATACGCGCTGTACCTCACGCAGCATATAATCCTGCACGGCACGGATCCCCTTAATCTTTAACAGATCATGCGGATTGACAGAACCTTCCGTCAGTTCGTCACCGGCCTCCAGTTCCTGGCCGTCCACCACCTTAATTCTGGATCCGTAAGGAATCAGATACGTTTTGCTTTCCCCCGTCTCGCCGTTGCTGACGATAATCTCACGCTTTTTCTTGGTATCCTTGATCACCGCCGTACCGCCGAACTCCGCAATAATGGCAAGACCCTTGGGCTTTCTCGCCTCAAAAAGTTCCTCTACACGCGGAAGACCCTGCGTGATATCATCCCCGGCAACACCGCCGGAGTGGAACGTACGCATGGTCAGCTGCGTACCGGGTTCGCCGATAGACTGTGCCGCGATAATGCCGACGGCTTCCCCCACCTGCACGGCTTCACCGGTTGCCATGTTGGCCCCATAGCATTTCGCACAAATGCCCACTTTGGAACGGCAGGTCAAAATAGTGCGGATTTTTACCTCTTCCACCGGGTTGCCCTTCTTGTCCACGCCAACATCCAGAATCCGTTTTGCGCGGCTGGGCGTGATCATATGGTTTGCGCCGACAATCAACGCACCGTCTTTATCGTAGATATCCTCACAGGAATACCTTCCCGTAATTCTGTCCTTCAGGCCTTCGATCGTCTCTTTTCCGTCCATGAATGCTTTCACCGAAAGCCCCGGAATCGTATCCCTGTCCTGCGAACAATCGATTTCCTTGATGATCAGTTCCTGCGAAACGTCTACCATACGACGCGTCAGGTAACCGGAGTCCGCCGTACGCAGCGCCGTATCGGACATACCCTTGCGGGCGCCGTGCGCGGACATGAAATATTCCAGCACGTCCAGTCCTTCACGGAAATTGGACTTGATCGGCAGTTCGATCGTGCGTCCCGTAGTATCCGCCATCAGTCCGCGCATGCCGGCCAACTGTTTGATCTGCTGATTGGAA
>DERU01000314.1 GCA_002361095.1 Lachnospiraceae bacterium UBA3332 | reverse complement strand
ATCTGAAACCGGAGCCCGCTCCGGTTTCCCGCAAACATGACACAGGCAATCGTCCCCCTCTCGTCCTTCAGGGTAAAATAAATATGACCGGAAGAATGATACTTGCAATTGCTTACCTCGCCTTTGACCAAAATGGACTGCAGCATAAAGTCCTGCGTAAACATATGCCTGATATAAGAATTGACCTGCGTTACCGTATAAACGCTTTTCATATCTACCCCGTTACCGTCATTTTACGCAAATTTCGCCAAAACCCCATTGACAAATCCGGCCGAATTGTCCTGTCCGAATTTTTTGGCCAGTTCCACCGCTTCATTGATCGCCACGCCGGTGGGAATCTCCTCGTCGTATTTGATCTCATAAACTGCCAAACGGATAATCGTCAAATCCACTTTCCCCATCCGCTTCGTATTCCACCCCATTGCAGTCTCGTCAATCATTTTATCGATCTCTTGCAGTTTCTGCGCAATTTTCTCATACTTTCCCTGAATATAGGCAATATCCTTTTCCCCTGCGGCAATCTCTTCATCCGCAAAAAAAAGACTGCACTGTTCGGACATATCCTGTAAACCGTTAAACTCTACCCGAAACAACAGCTTGAAAATCTGTTCCCTCTGTTCTCTTCTGTTCATCTGCGCTCCCGTATGCTATGCGTAACCGTTTTTCCTGCTAAAATGCCCGTTTTTTCACTTCCCCACATTTAAATTCACACCGGCAATACGGATGTTAACATCCGTCACCGTAAGCCCGGTCATATTCTCAATTGCATTCTTTACGCGCTCCTGCACTTTCCGGCTGGTGCCCGGAATGTTATAACCATATTCCATCAATACGGCAAGTTCCACTTTCACACTGGAACGGATCACTTCCACACGAACCCCTTTGGTAAGGTTTTTGACTCCCACCTTACTCATCAGTTCATTGGAAATGGTTCCTGCCATGGAGCAGACCCCTTCCACCTCCGTCGTCGCCAAAGACGCGATCATGGCCACAACCTCATCGGCAATCTGTACCGTACCAATATCCCCGGTCTCCTGCAAGTTACGTGTATCGTTCCTGTTTTCTTTTTCCATATATTTCCTCATTTCTGCGCGGCTTCAATGATTGCATGCGCAAAGGCAGGTTTGCGGACGCCGCGCGGACGCAAACTTACGGTTATACCGCAGGGTTATAAGACTACGCCGCAGCGTTCCGTCCCTTTTTCCCTGTCTTTTATTATAACAAAACCTTTCCCGTTTGCCTATCCTTTTTTTCAACCGTCACGGCATCCAAAAGCTTAAGATCCGCTTCTTTGGCGAATCCGCGTAGGCCGCCTTACCCTCGTCCATCTGCAAAAGTTCAAAAAGCCGTTGTTCCTCAATCAGCATATTGTAAACCTGTGTATACACGGCATCGTCCGCACATTGAAACGTGACCATGCCGCTCCCCTGCTGCCGCGCTTTTTGAAAAATATCCGACAGCCGCTCCCAGTCCGCGCTCTCCAAAAAAAGCCCTTCCCGCCGGTAATACGCATTCTCCACTGCCGTGCACTCGGGCAGACGCTGCCCCTTTTCCAACACATGGGTCTCTTCCATCTGCTGCGTTGTCAGTCCAAAGCATTCATAATTCACTACCGGAAAGGACGTTTGGGGATATCCTGTCTCCGCCTGCCGGTAGGAGGCATCCCCCCATGTGGGATCGATATGATACCACTGCCCGTCCATGCATACCATATTCCAGCCGTGCCTTTGCCCGCCGATCATACCGGTGACCAAAAGCGCTCCGATCCCCATTCTCTGGCACAAAAGCTGAAATGTTTTGGCATATCCCTGACATACCGATTTCCCGTTGAGCAAAACGGAACGGATATTTTGATTGTCTGCGCACCCCAATTCATACTCCGTATGCAGAATCAGGTACTCATACAAATATTTCACGGTTTCATAATCGTCTCCTACAGGGGCGCCGGACAGCCATTCCCGGATCCGCTCCTCTATCCGTGTGCTGCTGTCCCGTATTTCCTCCCTGCCCATCGTGTATCCGCCCTTGAATACCATCCTTGTAACCACACTTCCCAGCCGATAAACGGTGGTCGTATAGCCGTCCACATAAAAAATTTCAGGGTGATCCGCCATCACACATTGAAAAACCGAATCCACAAGTTCCGTGTCCAGCACGGAAAGTTCCGTCTCTTCTTCCAATTCCAACAGGGAATGTAATATTTCCCCGTAAAGCTGCCTCTCCTGCTGTGATTCCAGGGCCGTATACGCATAATAAAAGTCCTCGTCTTTTCCGCTGTCCGCCCCCGGCCTTGCCGCAACCGCAACCGCTTCCTCCCCTTCCCCAAAATCACAAAAAATCTCTTGTCCGCCCCCGGCCGCTGCCGGAATCTTTTGCGTAGCGCTGTCTGCCGACGCCTCCTGCGGACCTAGGCCTACACAGCCGCCAAATGCCAGCAGCACCATTCCCAAAACCAAAGTTATCGCATATTTTCCCATCTGTCCCCTATTCACCGCCCTTACCTGAAAGATTCCCGGACTCCGGACAGGACGGCCAGACTCAATTGTTCCCAAACTCGGAAAGCACAAGCCCTACATTCCTGTCAAGCACCATACCCACGCTCCAGGAATTGACAAACAAAAGCAGCGGATTGCCTTTCAAATCCTGGATTTTTTTCATATCGGACGTTCCCACCAGTTTCGTCAAATCCACCTCCTCCTTATTCGCAATCCACCGGATGTGCTCATAAGGAAGGGGTTCCAGCCTGATATCCACATTATACTCATTCTCCAGACGGAACTTGAGCACATCAAACTGCAGGACGCCTACCACACCCACAATGATCTCTTCCATGCCGGTATTCAATTCCTGAAAAATCTGAATGGCGCCTTCCTGCGCAATCTGGGTGATTCCCTTGACAAACTGTTTACGCTTCATGGTATCCACCTGGCGTACCCTCGCAAAATGTTCCGGCGCAAATGTGGGAATCCCTTCATATTGAAATTGCTCCTTCGGCATGCAAAGCGTATCCCCGATGGAAAAAATCCCCGGGTCAAACACACCGATAATATCCCCGGCATATGCCTGTTCCAAAATCTTTCTGTCATTCGCCATAATCTGCTGCGGTTGGGAGAGGCGCATCATACGGCCGCCCTGCACATGCCTGACCTCCATATCGGCATCAAATCTGCCGGAGCAGATTCTCATAAACGCAATCCGGTCCCTGTGTGCCTTGTTCATGTTCGCCTGAATTTTAAACACAAAAGCGGAAAAACCATTCTCCGCCGGGTCAATCAGACCCAGATCCGACCTTCTTGGCAGCGGCGTGGTAGTCATCTGCAAAAAGTGCTGCAAAAAATCCTCCACACCGAAATTTGTCAGCGCGGATCCAAAAAACACCGGTGTCAACACGCCTGCCCGCACCTTATCCAGGTCAAACTCTGCGCTCGCGCCGTCCAAAAGTTCAATTTCCTCCAGCAGCTTGTCCTTCAGGTTCTCCCCCACAAACCCGGTAAGCCTGTCCAACTGATCCAAAGGTATTTCCGTCGCTTCCCCCTCCCGGGTTCCCTTTTCCGTATCGGAATACGTGATGACACACGCTTTCTCCCGGTCATACACTCCTTTAAAGCTTTTTCCGGAACCGATCGGCCAATTCATGGGACAGGTCGCAATCCCCAGTTCCTTTTCGATCTCGTCCAGCAGATCAAAGGTATCGTTGGCATCCCGGTCCATCTTATTGATAAACGTAAAAATCGGAATCCTGCGCATGACACAGACCTTAAACAGCTTCCGGGTCTGTGCCTCCACGCCTTTCCCCCCGTCAATGACCATGACTGCGGAATCCGCCGCCATCAGCGTGCGGTATGTGTCCTCCGAAAAGTCCTGATGTCCCGGCGTATCCAAAATATTGATGCAGTAACCGTCATATTCAAACTGCAGCACAGAGGAGGTAACGGAAATTCCCCTCTGCTTTTCAATTTCCATCCAGTCCGACACCGCATGTCTGGCCGTCGCCTTTCCCTTAACCGAACCCGCCAGATTGATCGCGCCCCCATAAAGCAGCAGCTTCTCCGTGAGCGTCGTTTTCCCGGCATCCGGGTGGGATATAATCGCAAATGTCCTTCTTCTGTTAATTTCTTCTTTCAAGTTCGCCAATGGTCGTTCCTCCGCCGTTCCCTTTTATACCGAAAGCATGGATGCCCCCGCAAACGCCGGCGCAATCCCAAAATAATCCAATACGGTAGTCGCGATATCCGCAAAAGTATCCCGGGTTCCCAGATTCCTGGGGATTACCCCAGGTCCCGCCATCAAAAAAGGCGTGTATTCCCGCGTATGATCCGTGGTCTTTGTATAGGACGGGTCGCAGCCATGGTCTGCCGTAATCATAAGAATATCCTCCTTGCGCAAAAGCCCCAGCAGCTGCGGCAGCTTCCTGTCAAAATAAGAAAGCGCCTTCGCATACCCGTCAATATCCCGCCGATGTCCGTAAAGCATGTCATAGTCCACCAGATTCACAAAACACAATCCCTCAAAATCCTGTTCCATATATGCCATGGTTTTCTCAATGCCGTCCGCGTTGCCCGTTGTCGTCACATATTCCGAAATTCCCTTCCCCGCGAAAATATCCCGGATCTTGCCCACGCCGATCACTTTCTTTCCCGCCTCCACAAGCTGATCCAGCATGGTCGTGCCGGGCGGCATGAGGGAAAAATCATGCCGTCTGGGCGTTCTGGTATAACTGCCGCTTTCTCCCACAAAAGGACGGGCAATCACCCTTCCCACACCGTGTTCCCCGACAAGCTGGCTGCGCGCAATCTCACAATAACGGTATAATTCTTCCACACAAACCACATCCTCATGCGCCGCAACCTGAAACACACTGTCCGCCGATGTGTATACAATTAAATCCCCTGTCCGCACGTGTTCGTCGCCGTATTCCTGAATGACCGCCGTCCCGGAATAAGGGCGGTTGCACAATACCCCCCTGCCCGTCGCCTGGCAAAAACGGTCCAATACCTCCCTGGGAAAACCGTCCGGATAAGTGGGAAGCGGCTTTGGCGAATAAATTCCGGCAATTTCCCAATGACCGATCGTCGTATCTTTTCCCCGGGAAGCCTCTTTCATCCTCGCAATCCTGCCCGCAATCCGGTCCGCATCCGCATGCCACTCAACTCCGTCCAGATTAAAAAGTCCAAGCTTTGCCATATTGGGCATCTCAAAATAAGGGCTGGAAGCGGCCGCCTTCAAAGTATTGGTTCCGGCATCCCCATAGGAAGCCGCATCCGGCATCTCCCCGATTCCCACACTGTCCAACACAATCAAAAACACTCTCTTCATCCTGCACTCTCCTTTACCCGAAACGGCGGAGCCCTGCGTACAGTCCCTCCTACGATCGGTACCCGTATATTCAATACACTTTAGTATATCACACTCTATCTACTTTAGCACATTTTTTTACGCTCTGCAACGCTGCGGTTTCGCAAAATCCGGGAAAAAACGTTCCTTGGTTATTATGCGGACCGGGGCTGAATGGTCACGGCATCCGCCCCTCACTCCTGCGTCAAAGTTCCCGTGAGAAGCCGTCCGGACCTGCAGTTGTATTCATTTTCCCGCAATCGGGTTAATCACAATATTCTCCGCCGCTATCCCGGTCTTTCTCGATACAATATCCTCTATCTGCGCGCACTCCACATCGGTCAGCGTCGCCAGCCCCACCACCACATCTGCGCTGTCCTGCGTAATGGTGACCACTGCGTCCGTAAATCCTTTCGCTTCCAGAAGAATCTCCGCCGCTGTCTCCCGTTCCGCCACATCCGTCAGCGCAATCATATTATCCACGGCCTCCTGCTTCTGGGATTCCGCGATATTGGCGTTATTGATGATCTCCAAAAGAGTCTCCTTATTCTTGGCACGGGTCTGCTCCTTCAAAAGCCTGGCAGAGGACATCGCAGATACCCCCGACGAACTGGTGTACACCGCTTCTCCCGGTGTCTCCCCGTCCTGCACCTCGGCCTCCTGGCTGATCACGTCCGTATCGATGACGTCTTCTGCCATTCCCTCGTCCATGTAATCCGATACCACGGTCAGGCCGGACTGATCCGCCACCTGCATATCTTCATCCAGGTAATTCTCCACGGCCAGTCCTTCCGCGTCCGAATCCAGGCTGGGAATATCATAGGCAATATCATCCTCAGACAAATCCAACAATCCCGCCATATCCTCCTGTGCGTTCTGTGCCCCCGCATTCACCATTTCCTCTTCCCCGATCTTTGTGCCCGCAAAATTCAGGTAACCTGCCACTGCGATCATAATCGCCAATGCCGTAATCATGATCTGGTTGCGTTTGAACATGTTTTTCAATTTCTACGCCCTCTGCTTTCCTTATTCATATTCAGCGACAGCATTGTCCGCTGCGTCCCTTCTTCCCGGAACGTGTTTGAAACTTCATACCCGCCGGCTGCATCCCCCGCTTTACGTGGGATTTGTGCCAAATTCAGGTTGCACGGCCTGCTATGCGTCCCTCACCTGGCGCAAATCTCCCACAAAATATAATGCACATCCGGTACAAAGCATTTTCAAACACGCTCTCGCAAAAGCAGGCCGCAACCGCTGTCTATTTTGCTGTCACCAGTTTTGCTACTTTTATTTTATGAGCATCAATCCCAAATAATGCCATAATCACATCCGTTATATTCTTTTGGATCACCGGCTCTCCTCCGCCCTGTGCCAGCACGGTAACGCCCCTTACCTGTGCCGCCAATGTCTTTTTCACATAAGGCGTCCGGTTTCCCTCCCTGTCCGTCGTATACACCGTCTCCTGTCCCAGATTCTGCGACTCTATGCTGCGGCTTCCGCCCGCCGAATCATTCTCCCCTGTCTTTGCAAGGGCAGATGTGGGATCTTTCTCCACCACCTGCTCCTGCGTGGAAGAAAATGTGATCATCACCTCCGTCTGTCCTACCCCGTCCATGCGGGACAAAAACAGTTCCAGCTTCCGTTCCAGTTCCGCCTCGCAGTCCGTATATTCTTCCTGTCCTAATTCTATTTTACCATTCTCTGTGTCCAATAGTTCGGACTCTGCCGCAGCCTTTTCGTCCTTTTTTCCCGTCGGGAGGGCGATCACCATGAGCAAAAGACCCAAAAGCGCAAAGACAATCAAATTGTCCCGGGTCATCTTTTTTTTACACCACAATCTCCAGTTACTGCCTTTCAATGACCTGCACCCTCCCTGCTTTCAACCCCAGTCCGTCCGCAAAAATCTTTGCCAAATCCTCCCTTGGCCTGCCTTTTTGGGCCCCCGCCCCCACTTTAGCCGCCACATCCCCGGATTCGTCCCCTCCCTGCTCCCATGTGATTTTTTGAATTTCCACCGGCTCTATTGCCCCTTGCCCCGCCCCGGTATCCGCAGGCGTGCCGCCGGACAGCTTTTCCACCGTTATCACCACCACGCCCTCCTCTATATACACGTCTTTCACCTCTACCCCGGCCTGCCTTGCCTGTGTCCGCACACACTCTTCCACCGATAGTACCACCCCGTTTTCCACAAGCGCCCCCTCCCCCTCCATAAGGTTTGCCAGTTTCCCGGAGAACATCTCGCTGTCCGTTTCCAACTGCCCGACCCGTTCCCAAAATGTCTGCCGCCACCCTTCCTCCAAAAAGGAAAACAACGGCACTGCCAGCTGGGACACCACCACCAGCGCCACCATCATTTTTCCGTACCGGTCATATTTTTCCCCGGGGAAAAAGTGCAGGATCATTCTGCCGATCACCATAAATATCGCCGCCTGCCTTAACGTTTCCAGCAACGCTTGCATATGTCCTCCTCCTGCCGTTTTATACCGCGCTTTCGGACGGCCGCCGTATCCCTGCGCTTCTTATCCGTTTCCCACCAGACAGGTTATGATCGCTACCATAATAAAGAAGCAGGCCACGCTGCTTGCCACCAGCCGCAGGGAAAGAAAAACGGCATCCGCCGTCCGCAAAATGCATGCCGTCAGCCTTTTGTCCGCCACCACCCCCACCAGCGCGCCCTCCAATTTCAGCATTGCCCCATATAGGAATAATTCCAGCACCGGATAAAACGTCAGCGCTGCCAAAAGCAGGAGAACGAACACTCCCAGGCTGTTTTTGAGCAATACCGCAGAACCCAGCAAAAGCTGCGTGGTGGAATCCGCCAGCCCGCCAAGACCGGGAATGGCAGCCACCGCCTTCTGCGCGGCGCTTCTTTTTAAACCGTCAAGCGCCGGCGCCACCATGGACTGCAAAACACCCAGTCCCGTCACCAGGGCCAATGAAACCTTTGCGGCCGACCGGATTGCTTTTTCCAAAAGTTCCATAAACGCGGCGAGCTTTCCGTCCTCCCACACGCCGTTCATCAACAGCAGCAGCATGAAAACCGGCAGAAGCGGCAGGCAGACACGCAAAATGAAATGCTCCACCACAAAAATCAACAGCAGCGCCATCTCATAATATCCGGCCGCCGTCATGCTCCCCGCCGCAGGGCCCATGCTCAGACACAGCGCGGGCAGGGCAAACTTGGAAAACTGTGCCGTCATTTCCAGCGTCTGTCCCGCTACGGACAAACAGTTGGAGAATATTTTAAAGAGAATCGCCAAAAGCAGCAGATAAAAAATCGAATGCGCGATCTCTGCAATCCGACGGTTTTCAAATCCTGCCAAAAACCCGGAGACCAGCACGGATAAAATCCCCAAAACCAAAATGGAGGCAAAAATCCCTTTCATATCCGCAAGCCCCCAAAGACGGCCGCTCCCCAATCCCTGCCAGACCATCCCTGCCGCCTCTTTTATATTTCCCGCGAATATCTGCTCCAGCAATTTCGGCAAATCCAAGCTTCCCCGCGCAAACAGGCCGTCCAGTTTTTCCATCATTTCCGCCAAATCCAACTGTTCCAGATAATGTTCCATTCCTACCCCGCAAATCCTGCGATCGTTTCGATCAGCGCCAGAAAAACAGGCATTCCCGCAAACAAAATCGCTACCTTTCCGAAAAGTTCCACCTGGGAAGCCACCGCCCCGAATCCGCTGTCCCGGCAAATCCCGGACACAAACTCGCTGATCCAGGTAATGCCTACCACCTTAAACAGAATGGAAAAATAGCGGCTGCCCATGGAAATATACCCCATCAGCGCCTCCATCTGCTCCCGGACCTGCCCCATGTACGCCGCCGTGCCGGAAAAAATCAGCAGACAGATTCCCAGGCCGATATATACGCTGTATTCCTGTTTCCCGCTTTTGAACTGGATTCCCAGCAAAATCCCGAGAAGCGCAACCGCCCCTACCTTTAAAAATGCCAAAGCCCCAAAACCTCCTTCCCCAACCGGCGATACCGTCAAACGCCGCAAGCCGCTCCTGCCTGTCACAGGGAAAACAAAGTCTGCACCATTGTAAACAAATCATTGATATAGGGCACGATCCAGCTTAACACCAAAATCAGCGCCGCAAGCGACAGCAAAAAGGCATGTTCTTCCCTTCCGCTATGCTTCAATACCTGACTCAGAATCGTAACCAGCACTCCTACCGCCGCTATTTTAAAAATCAGACTGATTTCCATGCTTTTTTCTCCCTACCACAACACAATCACAGCCATCAGGCTCAGTGCAATGCAAAAAGCCATTGTAATCCGGTTCTCCTGCTTATGCGAAAGCTTAGCGGACGCCGCCGCTTCCCCCATCCGGTCCGCAAATTCCCGCACCGCGGCCTCCTGCCTCAAACCATCCAAAAAGTACACGGTATCCGGAAAGGAGAGCACCAATCCTTTTTCCCTGCGGTTTATGGCCGTGCGGGATAAATACTCCCCCATCTCTTCCGTCCAAATCCTTTGCATATCCTGACCGCTTCCGTCCTCCAGGCGCCTTCCCACCTGCCCGAGTGCATTCCCCAGCAAAAAAGCGGTATCTTCCCTGACAGCGCCGCCAAAGCCGACGGCCCCCTCAAAACTTTCCCGCAGTCTTTGCCCCGTCTCCGTCAATATTTCCGGCAGACATGCCCGGCTGTAGGAAATTTCCCCCGCTATCAGGGAAAATGCCTTTTCCAGCGCCGTCAGCTGGGCAATCCGCCGCCTTCTGTCCATGCACACGCGGATACCCGCCCCCACGGCCCCCGCCACCGCCATACAGCCTCCGATCAGTTTGAGCATGGAACTTCCTCCGCCAAAATCTTCCCTTCCCCGTCATAAATCTGCTCTACCAAAAACTTTCCTTCCCGTTTTCCCAACACCAAAAACCGTCCGAAGGCCCGGCTTTTGACAAGCGGCGCCAAAAAAGGCTTTTGGAACGCTTCCTCAAAGGACGCCCCATGGACGGTTGCCGTCACGCAGCAGCCGCATTTGAGCGCCTGCTCCAACGCCAGGATGTCGGCCCTAAAACCCAACTCGTCCACCGCCACCATTTCCGGCGCCATGGAGCGCAAAAGCATCATCATTCCTTCCGCTTTGGGACAGCCGTCCAAAACATCCGTCCGGCTTCCCACATCTTTTTGGGGAATCCCCTGTATGCAGCCCGCAATCTCGGAGCGCTCGTCCACCAGGCCTACCGTCATTCCCTGCGCCCACGGATTCCCGTCCGAGACCAGACGGACAATGTCCCGGAGCAGTGTGGTTTTGCCGCATCCCGGCGGTGAAATGATAAGGATATTGGCCAGCCGGGTATTTTCATAAAGCCAGGGCATTACCTTGCAGGCCGCCCCTTTGACCTCCCTGGCAATCCGGATATTCATGCTGGACACATGGCGGACGTTTTTTACGGCTCCGTCCGGCTTTAAAACCACTTCCCCCGCAATGCCCACCCGAAAGCCGCCGTCTACGCTGATATAGCCCTTTCCCATTTCCTCCTCATAGGCGTACAGGGAATATCTGCACATATGCTGCAAAATCTGCTGCAACTCCTCCCTGGGCAGCCGGTATGCCTTGTGCGGTTTTTGGGTCAGACCGCCGGATTTTTCCAAATACCATTCCCCGTTTTCCATATACACCATCACCGGACGCAGGGAGCGCAGCCGGATTTCCAAAATCCGGTCCTTCTCCTGCGCCACCTGTTGCCACCTGCCGCGGAGCGGCTCCGGAAACAGGCGGATTATCTCTTTTCCTGACAGCATCTATATCCCTCCCTTGGCACTGCGATACCGACCCGTTCTTCCCGGCCGGAAAACAGCGCCAAAAGTTCATGGGCAATCATGGGAAAAGCCGCCAGTCCCGACAAATACAGCCATTCCCAGCGCGCCAGCCGGGCGGTTCCGAAGGCCCGCACAAAAAACGGAAATTCCGTCACGCTAAACTGCAGGGCAAATCCTGCCAGACAGGCAAAAATCATGACCCGGTTTTCCAGATGATTCATCGAAAAGACCGATTTGCGCACATCCCGCATCCCTACCGCGTGAAACAGCTGCGACATTCCCAGCACCGTAAACGCATAGGTCTGGGCACGCAAAAGAACCTCTTCCCGTCCCAAAAGCGCCGCCGCCGTTTCCAGCGAAAACGGCAGCCCCTGCGCCTTGAGTATGCCAAAGGGAACCGTAAAAAAGGCCGTAAGGCTGATTCCCGCAATCAAAATCCCGTAAAATACGGTTTTGGACAGGCCTCCGTCCGCAAACAGACTTTCCTTCGCCTCCCTGGGCGGCCTGCACATCAGGCTTTTGGTGTCGTTTTTGTCCACCCCCAGCGCCAGCGCCGGAAGGGAATCCGTAATCAAATTAATCCATAAAATATGTACGGATTTCAGGGGGGAGGAAAGCCCCAAAAGCACCGCCGTAAACATCGTCAGAATTTCCCCCAAATTGGAGGAAAGCAAAAAGATCACGGATTTTTTTATATTTTCATAAACGCCCCGGCCCTCCTCAATCGCTTTTTCGATCGTCGCGAAATTATCATCGGCCAAAACCATGTCGGAAGCCTGTCTGGCCACATCCGTCCCGTTTTTCCCCATGGCTATCCCCACGTTGGCAGCCTTTAAGGAAGGCGCGTCGTTGACCCCGTCCCCGGTCATGGCCACAATTTTGCCGCTTTTTTGAAACCCTTTGACGATCTGTACCTTGTTGGCCGGGGAAACCCGTGCGAACACCCGTACGCTTTTCAGCTTTTCCTGCAGTTGTTCCTCGGGCATTCCCGAAAGCTGTTCCCCCCGCATGCACTGCTCCATGCGTTCCACAATTCCCAGCTGCTTTGCTATGGCGTAGGCCGTCTCCACATGATCGCCTGTAATCATTACCGTGGAAACCCCCGCCTGCCGGAAGGTTTGCACCGCCTCTGCCGCTTCCGGACGGATCGGGTCTTTCATTCCCACCAACCCCAGAAACGTCAGTTCCTGCTCCCTGATGCCCTCCCCTGTCCGGCAGGCCACGGCCAGCACCCGCAGCGCCTGCGAAGCCATCCTTCCCGCCGCCTTTTCAATCTGCTGTCTGTAAGCGCCGGTCAGCGCAAGCGTTTTCCCTCCGATCCAGACATTCCTGCACCTCTGCAAAATCCGGTCAGGCGCACCCTTGGCATACATGACAAAACCATCCTTGCGGCGGTGGGAAGTGGACATCATCTTCCGGTCGGAATCGAAAGAAAGTTCCGCCACGCGCGGCATGTCCCTCTCCAGCGCTTCTTTCTCCCATCCGCATTTTTTCCCGAAATCCAACAGCGCCAGTTCCGTAGGATCCCCGATGCGCTCTTTTGCCGCACAGGCGTCGTTGCACAAAAGCATGGCCCTCACAAATTCCCGGTTGTCTGCGGCGCTGCCCGTCTCTGCGTCATAATATTTCTGCTCCGTAAAATAAGCCGTCACCGTCATCCGGTTCTGGGTCAGGGTTCCGGTTTTGTCCGAACACACCACGTTTACCGCTCCCAGCGTTTCCACGGAAGGAAGGCGGCGGATAATCGCATGCACCTTCACCATTCTGGTAACGCTAAGCGCCAGGCACAGCGTCACTACCGCCGGAAGCCCTTCCGGCACTGCCGCCACGGCCAAGGATATGGCGGTCAGAAGCATCTCAAAAACATCCCTTTTTTGAATGACCGCAATAAAAAACAGCGCCACGCAAATACCCAGCGACAAAAGGCTCAGCATTTTGCCCAATTCTCCCAGCCTGCGCTGCAGGGGCGTGGGTTCCTCCCTGCTTTCCCCCATCATCTCGGCAATCTTTCCGATTTCCGTATCCATGCCCGTGGCCGTCACAATGCCTTGTCCCCGTCCCCCCGTCACAACGGTGGACATAAAGACCATATTGCACCTGTCCCCCAACGCCGTATGCGCGTGGTCTGCCGCAAGCCACCCTGCATCCTTCCAGACCGGAACCGCTTCGCCTGTCAGGGCAGATTCCTCCGCCTGCAGACCGGCTGCGGACACCAGACGCAGATCTGCCGGCACCTGCATCCCCGCCTCCAGACAGACCAAATCGCCGCAGACCAGTTCCTGCGCCAAAATTTCCGTTTTCCTCCCGTCCCGTATCACAAAAGCCTTCGGCTGGGTCAGCCTTTTAAGGGAGTCCAGCGCTTTCTGCGCCTTCCCCTCCTGCGCCACGCCCACAAACGCATTCAACCCCACCACTGCGAGAATGATCACGGCATCCCCCGTCTCATGCAGGAAAAGGGAGATGGCGGCAGACGCCAGAAGAACATAGATCAACGGGTCGTTTAACTGCTCCACAAAAGAAGCGATCCTGCTCTTTTTTCCCGTTTCCCGCAGGACGTTCGGCCCCTGCTCCCGGTATCTTTTCTGCGCTTCCGCGCCGGAAAGCCCGCGCACCGTATCGCTCTTTAGTATCCCACAGGTTTCCTTTGCCGTCTTTGTCTCATACATCCTCTCCTCACTCCTTATCCCGGCGTCCACGCAGCCGCCCGGCCGCCGCCAGACCCATGGCATCACATGGAAAGCCGTCAGCTTGTACACTGATATACCATATGAGGTTGTCCGGGGAAATATGCGCTGCGGGAATCAATTTTGCGGCCCGGACGGAAGGGCATGGGCGGCAGGGGGACAACGGCC
>DERU01000120.1 GCA_002361095.1 Lachnospiraceae bacterium UBA3332 | reverse complement strand
ACGCTGCTTAAGGAGCAGCTGGTGGAGGTGCTGGGGACTTTGACGGAACGGGAGCAAAAGGTGCTGCGCCTGCGTTTCGGCCTGGATGACGGCAGGGCAAGGACTTTGGAGGAAGTGGGCAAGGAGTTTTCCGTCACCAGGGAGCGGATCCGCCAGATTGAGGCCAAGGCGCTGCGCAAACTGCGCCATCCGTCCCGCAGCCGGAAACTGAAGGACTATTTGGATTGACTGCCATGAGGGTTTCCGGAAAAAAAGGAATGGAACTGTCAAAAAGAATGTATGCCGTGGCCGGGATGGTGCCCACCGGATGCGTCGCGGCCGATGTGGGCTGCGACCATGGTTTTGTCTCCGTATATCTGGCGAAGCATCATATTTGTCCCCACGTTTATGCGGCGGATGTCAGGCCGGGCCCCCTTGCGCGGGCAAAAGAGCATATCGAAAGAAACGGGGTATCCGGTGCGGTTACGCCGGTATTGTCCGATGGCCTGCAAAAGGTTCCGGTCGGAGAAGGGGGCGGGCCGCTGCCGGGCACAGACGTCATGATCGCGGCGGGAATGGGGGGAAGGCTGATTGTCCGGATTCTGCGCGATTTTCCAAAGAAAACGGCGCGGCTTTCCTGGGTGGTTTTAGAACCCCAGTCCGAGCCTTGGCTGGTGCGCCGCTGGCTGGCGGAGAACGGTTTTGTCATTACGCGGGAAAAACTGGTTTTGGAGGATCAAAAGTATTATCCGGTGATCCAGGCCTGCAATACGCGTATTGCGGGGCAAAACGGAGAAATGCGGGCCAAAACACAGTGCATGGCCGCCGCCAAGGAAAAGGAACGGCTGCTTGGGGAGATGGAGGCGGCCGGAATCGCGCAGGACAGATGGCATTGGGCGTGCGACTGGCTCGGCCCGGTTTTGCTGGCCCAAAAACCGGCGGTACTACTTTCTTTTTTGGAACATACAATACATAAGGATCAGGAACTGCTTTTGCATCTGCCGGATGCAGGGAACCAGACCCTGTGGGAAGGGCGGATCGCGGCGCGCCGGAAAGAACTGGAGGAACGGATCGGACTTTGCGGGCAGCTGCTTTTGTTGTGGAACGACTGCCGGAAAGGCGTGCAGTCTTACGGAAAGGAGCCGACTATGACATTAAACGTGGACGGAAGGGAAGTATCCTTTGAACAGGGAATGACTTATGAACAGATTGCGCAGACCGTGCAGGAGGGATATGCGCATAAAATTGTGCTGGCGGTGGCAAACGGTAAAATCCGGGAACTTTTCAAGCAGGCGGCGGATGCGGAGACGGTGCGTTTTCTCACGTCGGCAAATAAAATCGGACATGACACGTATGTCAGAAGCGCAACCATGCTTTTGATGAAGGCGGTATCCGATGTTCTGGGGGAAAAACAGAGCGGGACGCTGAAGGTGGAATTTTCCATCGGGAAGGGGCTGTACTGTTCGCCGCGGGGGGATTTGCGCGTGGACAGCGCTCTGACGCAAAAGGTAGAGGAGAGGATGCGCAAACTGGTTGCGGCAAAGCTTCGGTTCACCAAGGCGGTATGGCCCACGGACAGCGCTGTCAAACTGTTTTCCGACAGGGGCATGCGGGATAAGGTGCAGCTGTTTAAGTACCGGCGCGGTTCCAATGTAAACGTTTATTGTCTGGACGGCTATTATGATTATTACTACGGCTATATGGTTCCGGATACGGGGTATCTTTCCTGGTTTGAACTGATTCCTTATCGGAACGGTTTGATGATGATGCTGCCTTCGGTTTTGGAACCGGAAAAGACGCCTTCTTTCGAGGAGAGAAGAAAGCTGTTTGACACACTGGAGGCGTCTGCAGAGTGGGGCAGCCGGATCGGAATCGATACGGTGGGGGATTTGAACGATAAAATCTGCAGCGGTGATTTGGCGGAATTGATTTTGGTGCAGGAGGCGATGCAGGAGAGCCGGATCGGTTATATCGCGGACGAGATCGCCTCCAGGCCGGACGTAAAATTTGTGATGATTGCCGGACCGTCTTCTTCCGGGAAAACTACTTTTTCACACCGCCTGTCCATCCAGCTTAAGGCCCGGGGGTTAAAACCGCATCCCATCGCCATGGACAATTATTTTGTGAACCGGGAGCAGACGCCCAAGGACGCGGACGGCAATTATAATTTTGAATGTCTGGAAGCGATTGATGTGGAGCAGTTTAACCGGGATATGTGCGGGCTGCTGGAAGGCAAAACCGTGGAAATGCCCGTATTTAATTTTAAATCGGGAAAACGGGAATATAACGGCAATCTGCTCAAGCTGGGACAGGATGACATTTTGGTCATAGAAGGCATTCACGGTTTGAATGAAAAAATGTCCCACTCCCTGCCTGCGGAAAGCAAATATAAAATATACATCAGCGCATTGACCAGTTTGAACGTGGATGAACATAACCGGATACCCACTACGGACGGCAGGCTGCTGCGCCGTATGGTACGGGATGACAGAACAAGGGGAATTTCCGCCCAACAGACGCTTGCCAGGTGGGCGTCCGTGCGCAGGGGGGAGGAAGAAAATATTTTCCCTTATCAGGAAAGTGCGGACGTGATGTTTAATTCCGCGCTGATCTATGAACTGTGCGTGCTCAAAACCTATGCGGAACCGCTTCTTTATAGCATTAAGAAAGAGGATCCGGAATATTTTGAGGCAAAAAGGCTTTTGAAGTTTTTGGATTACTTTTTGGGCGTAAGCAGTGAAAATGTACCCATCAATTCCATTGTGCGGGAATTCGTCGGAGGCAGCTGCTTCCGCGTCTGAAAACGGGACAGGCCGTTTGTATGTAACAGTTCAGCCCCCAATGGCAGCGGTTTAAGGC
>DERU01000260.1:7963-12498 GCA_002361095.1 Lachnospiraceae bacterium UBA3332 | reverse complement strand
TCCGTTTGTATTTATGGACTGCATTCATTATAAAGTAAGGAAGGATGGGCGCATCTTAAGCCGTGCAGCTTATATCGTGCTGGGCATAACAGCAGACGGCTATAAAGATATTCTAAGCATTACGACAGGTGCCAATGGAACCGGTTCCACCACAGCAGGCATATGAACTTGCAAAAGAATTTGTTGAACAATGCCCTCTGTTTGCCGGTTTTGAGGTTCTCTATTGTACCCATGTTGATAAGAAACATATACATACACATTTTGTTGTTAATTCTGTTAGTTTTGTGGATGGACATAAATTCCAAATGCGGAGAAAAGATCTACATGATATGAAAGTTCTGAATAATAAGTTATGCCTTGAACATGGTTTTAGTATTTGTGAGATTGGAAAAAAGAAATCTGATAGTAAAAATCTTATAGCATACGATATGAATAAGTATCGGTTTCTTAAAAAAGCACAGGAGGGAAAAGTAAAATCCTATGTTCAAGATACAGCAGTAGCAGCTTATGATTCTGTGCAAGAAGCAAAATCAAGGGAAGAATTTATTGAATCTATGAATCAAAAAGGCTATTTGGTTGATTGGAAGGAAAACCATAAATACATTGTGTTACAGATTCCGAGGGCAAAAAGGTCAGAAATAGCAATCTGCAAAAGACCTATAATCTAAAGGATGGCAAGGAGGAACTGCTTGAACTTTTTAAAAAGAAGTCATTATAAAAAGGGCATCCGAGCAGACATATAAAAAGATTCTGCTTATGCTTCGGAACTTTCACAAACATGGGAGCCGATAACACGCAGATCTGAAAATGCGGTAGTCGGCTCCTTTTTTTGGAGACAATCATAAACCGCCGTTTCTCTAAAACGGATAACGGAGGAATTGACAAAAACGCTGCCGCAATTTACAATATTAGCGTTGTTATATAATGAAAATAATGAAACGGAAGGAAAAAGCTATGCCGCCAAAACCAAAAATCACAAGAGATATGGTTATTGCTGCTGCATTTGAGGTTGCCCGTACAACAGGTGCGGAAAATATCAATGCAAGGACAGTATCAAAAAAGCTGAATTGTTCCACACAGCCCGTTATGTACCATTTTGCAACGATTGAAGATTTAAAAAAAGCGGCTTATGAAAAAACAGACGAATATCATACGCAATATCTGATGCGCATCCCGGAAACACAGGAAGACTTTATGCTTGGAATTGGGTTGAATTATATCCGCTTTGCAGTTGAAGAACCTAATTTGTTCCGCTTTCTGTTTCAATCGGGTTTTGTAGCTGAAAATAATATACTTGAAATGATTGACTCCCCGGAACTTGTACCTATTATCTCCGCGATGCAGGAAGAAACGGACATGAATATGGAACAGACAAAAGATATTTTTACTACGCTTGCGATGTTCGTTCATGGATATGCCAGTATTATCGCCAACAATTCATTAGAGTATGATGAACAACTTATAACGACGCATTTGGAGCGTGTATACACAGGCGCGGTGTTGGCAATACAGGAGGAAGCGAAATGAAAGGCTGCCCTGATTGCAGCGGCAAATACGCCTGGATGTCAGGAATGGAAAGGAAATATTATGTCGAAAATAGCTGTTTGTTTTCCGGGTATAGGATACCATTGTGATAAGCCCCTTCTGTATTATGGCAGAAGCATCGCATATAAACTCGGATACGGGAATTCCAGAAATGTGAGTTATGCATATAACGCCGGAAATATCCGCGGCAATGAAGAGAAAATGAAAGAGGTATATGAAATACTGTTTTTACAGGCGGAAGCCGAACTTGCGGATATCACT
Source organism: Lachnospiraceae bacterium UBA3332 (assembly GCA_002361095.1). GTDB lineage: Bacteria > Bacillota > Clostridia > Lachnospirales > Lachnospiraceae > Gallintestinimicrobium. The sequence continues at coordinate 10,692 of DERU01000260.1, read as the reverse complement.
TGGTCTGAATATGATGATATGCTTTTTATTTCAAAAAGTATCGGCACGATCCTTGCCGCATCATACGCAAAGAAATACGGATTAAAAAATGTGAGGCAAATTCTGTATACACCCCTGGCGCAAACGTATCTTTTTGCACCGGATCATGCTATCGGTTTTATTGGGACGGCAGATCCGTGGAGCGATACGGATGAAGTCATCCGGCTTTCAGGGGCGAATCACATCCCTCTGACTGTATATGAGGGGTGCAATCATTCCCTCGAATGTAATGATACACTGAAAAATATTGAAACCCTGAAAGATGTCATGCAAAGGACAATGGATTTCTGCAAAGGAACATCCTGATCTGCAATGCATTTTTATTTCAAACTCATGAAGACCGGGCTGACAGCGAAAGCCCTGCTGTCAGCCGGATGTTTTTCCGGCCGCTTTATAATCTGCCGACGATATATTCAAATGCAATATCCCCTCTGGTATATTTATAATCGTCAAGTTTTATTTCTTTGAAACCGTATTTTTGATAGATATGCAATGCGGGTTTTAAAGTGGAACTGGAAAGGATAAACAGCCTTTTGGCGTTGTTTGCAACCGCATATTCCATACACTTTTCAAATATCCTGCTCCCTGTGCCTTTTCCCCGGTAGCGGATGTCTGTCGCGAGCTTGCAGATTTCCCACGTATCTTCGCTGATTGGCTTTGTCATGCAGGTGGCCAGGACAGTGTCATTTTCTACCGCAAAAAAAATCATTGCGCCTTTTGCGATTTCCCGGTCGATTTCTTCAAAAGTTTTTATGTCCTCTTTTTCCAAAGAACCAAAATTGTTTTTTATCCATGCCGTATTCAGTTCGATAAAGGAATGTCTGTATTTTGGGGCATATTGTACGAATTCCATAAAAGCACCTCTCCCGCTTGTTTTTTTTGTGGTTTTATTATATACTTGCCATGTGTATAAGTAAAACGAAAATATCTAATACTAATATTAGGGAAAGTGAATTTAGCCATGAAGCGCTTTATCGCCCTGCAAAAAATTGTCGAACTTGGCAGTTTTTCAAAAGCTGCTGCAAATTTAGGATATACGCAATCCGCATTAAGCCAAATGGTTTCTTCTTTGGAAAACGAGTTCTCCGTAAAACTGCTAAACCGCTTCCGGACGGGAACAAAACTGACGTTAGAGGGGGAAGAAATATACCCATTGATAGAAAAAACGGTCAACCAATATTTTATGGTAATAGAAAAAGTAAAGGAAATCTGCGGGTTGGAAACAGGCATTGTCCGCATGGGTACATTGGCAAGTATATCCGCACACTGGCTGCCCGGATTGCTGAAAGATTTTCAAAGTATATATCCGGGAGTGGAATTTGTAATTCATCAGGGGGATTACACATCCATACAGGAATGGATCAAAACAGGGGCAATAGATTTTGGCTTTATGAATCCGAAAGCTGTCAGCGGTTTGGAAATTATTACATTAAAAGAAGGAGAAATGTTAGCCATTGTGCCAAAAAATCATCATTTGGCAAAACAAAAAGTTATCCCGCTTGACAAGCTGGCGGAAGAGCCTTTTATTTTGTTGGAGGAAGGACATTATTATGAACCGTTGGAAGCCTTTAAAACGGTTGGAAAAAGCCCGAACATAAAATATACCATACATGATGATTACGCTATAATGACAATGGTTGAAGCCGGGCTTGGGGTTAGCATTTTGGCAGAACTGGTTTTACGCCGTACCAATTATCATATTTCATTGCACCAAACCGAACCTCCAATTTACAGAACGCTTGCAATCGGGTATAAGGACGAAGAAAGTCTGCCGATCGCAAGCAGGAAATTTATTGCATACTTGAAGGATCATTTATCAGAATTACCATGACATTTTAGGAATGTGTGGATAAAAGCGCGATAGGACGGCATAAAGGAGATTATAGGGAAGAAATTTATTCTTTTTTTTCAGTATGTCATATTCCCTGATGTTCCGAAAGAAATTGGAATGCAACGCCTTAGAAACCGTTTATGCGGCTTCCTGCCGCCGCGCTTTCCCACGGCCTGTGCAGCAGATGCGCAGACCTGTCTGAACTGTTACCCCGTATCTGCCCGCAAAACGGATTTTCGTTTTTGGCTATTGACAAAAAATGGAATATATGTTAGAGTGTTTTAAACATTTAGAATTAAATTAATTCTAAAATGGGAACGGGATGGTGTCCTATGACAAAGTACGAGCGGGAAATCTATCATATTGTTACCGGTTCCGCAAAACATCTGACGGTGGAACAGATACATGCGGAAATGAAAAGCAGATATCCGAAAATTGTTATCGCAACGGTATACAACAATGTGAATAAGCTGTGGAAAGCCGGTTTGATCCACAAAGTTTCCGTGGAGAATATGCCGGACAGATATGACCGCGCGGTTAAGCATGACCATCTGGTTTGTCAGGGGTGTGGCAGATTAACCGATGTCTCGTTTGGGGATCTGACCGATTCCCTGCGCCGTCAGATGGGGAAGGAATTTCTGTCATATGATTTGAAGGTCTTCCACCTATGCCCGGATTGCCGTAAGCAGGAGTAAGGTAAGGGGCAATGACAGGAGTCGGGAAAGAATCCCTTGCGTAAAAAGGGAAAATGGCCGTCTTTAGCGCCGGTATGCGGGAGACCGTGGAAAAGGCAATGTATTGCACGCAGGCGCTGCGGGGATGCATTAGGAGGAGGGATTAGGTTGAAAAACCATATACG
>DERU01000260.1:6657-7622 GCA_002361095.1 Lachnospiraceae bacterium UBA3332 | reverse complement strand
TAAAGCGGGCAGGGAGGTTATTATGGATAAAAAAGCTATGTATACGCTGAGTTACGGATTGTTTGTCCTTACATCCGCTTTTGAGGGAAAGGATAACGGCTGTATCACCAACACCGGAATTCAGGTGACCAGCGAGCCCAACCGCATCAGCATTGCGGTAAACAAATCAAATTACACCCGGGAGCTGGTGCAGAAAAGCGGCCGGTTCAATCTTTCCGTTCTCAGTGAAGCGGCCGGTTTTGATATCTTCCGTCATTTTGGGTTCCAGTCCGGCCGGGATGTGGATAAGTTCTCCGGCTATCCGCACTGCAAACGCAGCGCGAACGGGCTCTACTTTATTACCAGTGGAACCAACGCTTATATCAGTGCCACAGTGGAGAAGACGGTTGATTTGGGCAGCCATATGCTGTTCATCGCCGGTGTGGACGATATGGAAGTTCTTTCCGGCGATGCTTCGGCGACCTATGCTTATTATCAGTCCCGGATTAAACCAAAACCGGCCGGACAGGCTTCTTCCGGGAAAACCGCGTGGCGCTGTACGGTATGTGGTTATATTTACGAAGGTGAGGAACTTCCGGCGGACTTTACCTGTCCCCTGTGCAAGCATCCGGCCTCCGATTTTGAGAAAATAACCGTTTGAGAAGAGTTTCCGCATGGCATTCATGCGTTTAAAATTCACGACTAAACAGGAGGAGAGTATCATGAGCAAATACGAAGGTACGCAGACACAAAAGAATTTGGAGGCAGCTTTCGCCGGTGAGTCCCAGGCGAGGAACAAGTATACATATTTTGCCTCCAAAGCCAAGAAAGAAGGCTATGAGCAAATTGCGGCGCTATTCCTTAAGACTGCGGATAATGAAAAGGAACACGCCAAGATGTGGTTGAAAGAACTGGCGGGCATCGGTTCCACTGCCGAGAATTTGAAAGCCGCTGCAGACGGCGAAAACTACGAGTGGACGGATATG
>DERU01000260.1:0-6365 GCA_002361095.1 Lachnospiraceae bacterium UBA3332 | reverse complement strand
CTACGAGTGGACGGATATGTACGAGGGGTTTGCCAAGACGGCGGAGGAAGAGGGATTCCCGGAACTGGCGGCGAAATTCCGCATGGTTGCGGCTATTGAAAAGCATCATGAGGAGCGTTATCGGGCGCTGCTCAAAAATGTGGAAGCTGCAGAGGTTTTTGCCAAGAGCGAGGTTAAAGTATGGGAGTGCCGCAACTGCGGCCACATTGTTGTGGGGACAAAGGCTCCGGAGGTGTGTCCCGTCTGTGCGCATCCCCAGGCGTATTTTGAGGTTCATGCGGACAACTATTAAGTTTTCACGGGACAGGAAGGGCTGAAACCAAACCGGGGCGCGGATGGACCTTTTCCGGAGGCTGCATATCCAAAGCGTAGAAATTTCCCAAATCCGAACGGGATTTGGGGAGTTTCCCGTTTTGGATAGTGCCTCCGGAAAAGGTCCGTCCGCGCCCCGGTTTGGTTTCAGCCCTTCCCCGCTCCGTGAAAAGTAATCACGCTTTTTTAATTTCTGCGAAAACCGCGCGGTTGCGTTTGAATCGTTGGGGGTTTCATGGTATAATCGGAAAAAAGTAACGGTTCGGACAGGCTTGGACCGTTATGCCATGACCAACCCATCCGCCGGGAATGGCGGGAAATCAGGAGGAGAAGCTATGAAGTATTACGTATCGGTAAGCGCCGCGCCCGCAGGTGACGGGACAAAGGAACGTCCATTTACCACCATGCAGGAGGCCGCGCGGCTGGCAAAGGCCGGGGACGAAGTCATTGTGGCTCCCGGGATTTACCGGGAAGCCGTGCATCCCTGCCACGCAGGGGAGGAAAACGCCCGCATTGTATACCGTTCCGAGGAAAAAGGGAAAGCCGTAATCACAGGCGCCGAGCCGGTGACGGATTGGGAACATGTGGAAGGCAGTGTCTGGAAATGCGCCGTGCCCAACAGCCTGTTTGGGGATTACAATCCTTTTACCACTCTTGTATGTGGGGACTGGTTTATCGCTTCCTTTATTGCGCACACCGGGGAAGTGTATGTCAACGACCGGGCTATGTATGAGGTGGATGCGCTGGAAAAAGTACTGCATCCGGTTCGCTCCAAGGCTTCTTGGGATCCGGATTTTTCCGTTTATACCTGGTTCGCCAGGCAGGATCCGGAGACGGACAGCACGGTACTCTACGCCAATTTCCATGAATGGGATCCCCGGAAGGAATGTGTGGAAATCAATGTCCGCCGCAGCTGCTTTTATCCGGAGGAGGAAGGAATCGGATATATTACGCTTTCCGGGTTCAAAGTGACCAAGGCGGCGACGCAGTGGGCGCCTCCCACCGCTTATCAGGAGGGCATGGTCGGCCCGCACTGGTCGAAGGGCTGGATTATTGAGGACTGCGAAATCTCCCATTCCAAATGCAGCGGCATTTCTTTGGGCAAGTACCTGCAGCCCAATAACGACAATAAGTGGTCAAAGTTAAAATACAAGGACGGCACGCAGACGGAACGTGACTGTATCTGTCAGGCACAGACGGAGGGATGGACAAAGGAACGCATCGGTTCCCACCTTGTCCGCCGCTGCGACATACATGACTGTGGCCAGACGGGTATCGTCGGACATTTGGGAGGGGTGTTTTCGGTCATAGAGGATAACCATATTCACCATATCAACAACCGGCAAAACCTGGCCGGTGCGGAAATCGGCGGCATCAAAATGCATGCGGCTATCGATGTTGTTTTCCGGAGGAACCATATCCACCACTGTACCCGGGGGCTTTGGCTGGATTGGCAGGCGCAGGGGACGCGGGTGACAAACAATTTGTTCCACGACAATGCCCTGCCCTATGACTACCTTATGAACGAAGAGGCAATGGTAGGCATCGGCGAGGATATTTTTGTGGAAGTATCCCACGGGCCGACGCTGATCGACCATAATGTCCTGCTTTCCCAGCGGGCCCTTCGGCTGCCCACGCAGGGTGTTGCCGTGATACATAACTTAATCTGCGGTTCGCTGTCTGCGGTAGGTACCGGGGTAAACAATGGGGCAAAGACCCTTTCCTCTCCCCGCTATACGCCCTACCATGTACCGCACCGCACGGAAATTGCCGGTTTTATGTCAATTCTCCACGGCGATATGCGTTTTTACAATAACATTTTTATCCAGCAAAAAATCCATCCGTTCTTAAAACGTATGGAAGCAGAAAATGCAGGTTCCCCTTGGGATGAACTCAACACGGTGGCGGGGACGAAGCCCTACGACGGTTACCCCACCCAGGAGGAGTGGGAGCGGGAATTTGAAGGATACTGCGGCATGGGTTCGGAACCCAGCGACCGGTATTATATCCCGCTTCCGGTGTGGACCGGCGGCAACTGCTATTTTAACGGCGCCGTGCCCTGCGACAAGGAAAAGGATTTTACCGCCGATACCCAACATACGGTTTTTGTGAAACTGGAGGAAACGGACGGACAGCGTATCCTGCGCACCAATCTGGGAGATTACCTTCCGGAAAAAGCCGCAGAGCCGCTTACCACAAAGGCGCTGGGTATGGCATTTGAGCCGGAACAGCCTTTTGAAAACCCGGACGGGACGCCTATCGTTTTCAACGAGGATTATTTTGGACGGAAACAGACCCGCGTGGCTGCGGGGCCGTTTATGCGGGTCACGGACGGGATGCCGGTATAAAATGCTGCCATAGATTAGGCGGTCTTTTGCGCGGCGGGCTTTTTGCACAGCAGGAAGCAGATTCCGGCCAGCAAAACCAACGTTACGGCAAAACCGCCTTCCAGGCCGAAAGCGCCGCCGTTCATAAAAGCTTTTTCTTCTGTGGGAGTGCTTCGGAATACGGAGCACTCCGTCACAATGCCGCTCACACGGATGCCCCAGAAGTTGCCCTGCGCCAGATTCCAAATGCCGTGGAGTGCGCAGATGCCCCAAATGTTTCCCCTTTTGATAAAATAGAGAGAGGCAAACACGCCGAAGAGAATCAGGTTGCAAAAGGCCAGCGTACTGATTCCGTTGTTGAGCAAATGCAGGGACGCAAATAACACTGCGTTGGAAAATACGGCAATCCACATCGGATAACGTCTGCCGATGGAAACCATGATGCAGCCGCGGCAAAGCGCTTCCTCCCCCATTCCCTGTATCATAAAGCCTGCAAAAAACAGAAGGAACATGCCGCTCCCGAAAGCCGGGGAGAATCCTTCGATTTTGAGCGCGCCTGTCGCGATGCAAAGCAGTACTGCGGCCGAAAACATCCCAAACCCTATACCCAGTCCGATCAGGTATTCTTTACCGCCTCCCTTTTTCGTAAATCCCAAAGTATCCGGCGTTCTTTTTTGCAGGAAACGGCAGAAAAGAAGCGTTACCGCCGTCATGGCCACAGTGGAAAACAGGGACAAAACCGTATAGGCATCCGATCCCGCAAGCTGCAGAAGCGCCGCATTTACACCCTCCATGTCCCCTGCGGCGGCGGCCGCCTGATAAGCGGCATTTTGGGACATCAACAGCATTTCCCCCGGCACCATGAACAGGACCTGCACGATGGTGCCGGCCAAAAACAGGAGCAAAAACATCACAATTTCCAAAAACCAGTTGAGTCCTTTTTGCTGCTGCTGCGCTTTTAAAACCGCTTCCGGTCTGTCCAATTGAAATCTCATGGCAGAATTTCCTCCTTATCTGTCCGCCTGCAATTTTTTCTGTGCTTTCTCAATGGCGGGCATTTGCCTGCATTTGTCAATCAGCTTTTTATAAATATGTTCGATCATCCATGATTCCCTGGGCACTTTTAGGGCATCCTCAAAAGACCACCATTTCACGGCTTGGTTTTCCGACTCGCATACAACCAGCGGTTCGGTTTCATCCGCTTCCGCCAGATAGGTGACATTCAAATGCAGATGGCTCGGTACATATTCCCCTTTTTTGTTATGTCCGTCAACGGTCAGCGTTTCGAGGCTGAAAATTTCGCCGCTTACCAGGCGCGCGTTTTGCACTCCTGTCTCTTCCCGCAGTTCCCGCAGCGCAACCGCGCGCAAATCTGCTTCCCCGTCCGCATGTCCCCCGGTCCACGACCAGGAATCATATAGATTGTGGTAAACCATCAGCGTTTTCGTGCGCGTCCGGTTCACCGTCCAGGCGGAAGCCGAAAAATGCGCAACCCGGTTCTGGCGCAGCAGGCAGTCCGTGTGCTGTGCCAGATATTGCAGCATTACCGCCCTGTCATATTCTTCCTGCCGGTTTGCCGGTTTGTAAGCTTCGATATCCTCATATAGTCCCATCGCTTTTCCTTTTGTCCTTTTTTGCCTGTTCATTTATCTGTCCGGTCTGGAGCGTGTTTGAAACGCACCGTTATGATTATAGCATAATATCTGCCGTTTTGCAGTAAAATTGTGCGCATACATATGTTGCTTTGTAACAGTTCAGCCCCCAATGGCAGCAGCTTAAGGCGGAAAGCAGGCATACGGGCCGGGCGGCAGAGGATCCGCAGGCATGGGCAGCCTCCGAATGGCGGTTTCCCGGTTCGCGTGCCTGCCTCCCGCCTCCGCTCCCCGGTTTGGCCCAGGTTCTTCCCCACCCCGTGAAAAGTAACGGCTGAACTGTTACGAATTCCCTGACAATCATTTTATGTGTAGTGACTTTGGGGGGATGGTGTGTTATAATGATACAAAATCGGCGGAGGCAGGAGGAGTGCTGGATGTATTTGGTGACGCAGACGGAGGTACTGGCTGAGACCTTCGGAAACGAAAATTGTGTGCGGATATTGAAACGGGCGGGATTTGACGGCATTGACTGGTCCTTTTTTGAGATGACGGAGGGTAAGGGCGTATGGTGTGCGGACGGATGGAAGGAGCACGCACGCTACTTGAAGAAGGTTGCGGATGAATGCGGCATCGCGATTGTACAGGCGCATGCCCCGTTTCCCTCATCCAAGGGGGAGGAACCTTTTGACACGGTAATCATGCAGCGGATTTTGCGCTCTATGCAGGCGGCCGCCCTGATGGGGGTGGAGAAGATTGTGGTGCACCCCAGGCATCATTTGGAATACGGTAAGAACCGTCAAAAACTTTGGGAGGAAAATCTGGCGTTTTACCGCAGTCTGATTCCCTATTGTGAGGAATACGGAATCAAGGTTTGTACGGAAAATATGTGGCAGTATGATAACAAACGGCGTTATATTGTGGACAGTTTTTGTTCCCGGCCCGAAGAGTTCTGCGCGCTTTTGGATGAACTGGACAGTCCGTGGATTACCGGATGCCTGGATTTGGGCCACTGTGCGCTGGTGGGAATCGAGCCGCAGGATTTTATACGGGCAATGGGAAAGGACCGTCTGGGCGCTTTGCATGTACAGGATGTGGATTACCTGGGCGACTGTCATACCCTGCCGTTTATGAGACAGCTGGAATGGGAGGAAATCTGCGCGGCGTTGGCCCAGATTGATTATGAGGGGAATTTTACTTTTGAGGCGGATGAGTTTTTGCGGCCGCTGCCGCCGGAATTACAGCCGGATGCCAGCGCTTTTATGGAAAAGACGGGGAGATATTTAATGGCGCGTATGGAGGCGAAAAAAACGGAGCGGTGAACGGCAAAAAAATCCGGGTGAAATGAGATGCCGTGTTGTATGGTGGGGCAGGAAAAATTTGCAGGCAGACAGGTCTTACAATGCCCGTTAAAGCGGGCGGATGGGAGAAGAATGATAGAGAAAAACGAAAGCGGTAGGGTGGAAAAGCTGACGCTTCCGCGCACGATTCACCTGATCCCGATGGATCATGTGGCCGGTTTTGATATCAGGCCGGGATTTTATGAGATTAACGGGGCAACGGCGATTCCCGGCGGAGTGAATTTTACGGTTCACTCCCACGGCGCTACGTCCATCGAACTTTTATTGTATCACAGGGAGGCGGCAGAGCCTTTTGCGGTGCTGCCGTTTCCGGCGCATTACCGGATAGGCAATGTGTATTCCATGATTGTTTTTAAATTAAATATTGAGGAATTTGAATATGCCTTTCGGGTGGAGGGACCGTATGATCCCAGGGAGGGGCTGATTTTCGATGGTTCCAAGTGTTTGCTGGATCCGTATGCAAAGGCGATTACGGGGCAGAGCAAATGGGGCGTTTCCAATCCGCGCGGGCAGCATTACAAAGCCCGGGTGGTTAAGGATGACTTCGACTGGGGAGCGATGGAGAGTCCCCTGATCCCCATGGAGGATCTGATCATTTATGAACTGCATGTACGGGGCTTTACGATGCACGGCTCTTCGGCCGTCCTGCATCCGGGGACATTTGACGGATTGATGCAGAAGCTTCCGTATCTTTTGGAACTGGGCGTCAATGTGGTGGAACTGATGCCGATTTTTGAGTTTGACGAGATGCAGGATTACCGGGAGGTGGACGG
>DERU01000266.1:1557-9507 GCA_002361095.1 Lachnospiraceae bacterium UBA3332 | reverse complement strand
GGGATGAGCGTTCGCCTCACACGCGAGAGGTCATGGGTTCGAGCCCCATTGCTTCCATTAAGAATCTTTACATATTCTGTTTTGGGCTCGTAGCTTAGCTGGGAAAGCGCTGCGTTCGCATCGCAGAGACCGAGGGTTCGAATCCCTTCGGGTCCATCTGCCCCAAGGCTTTCAGGAAAGTCTTGGGGTTTTTTATTTCTTTCTCCACGGCTTCCCAAAACATCCTCAAAATTTTCTGACAGGCAAGTCTTTGAACCGGATACAGGCTTCTGGCAGGGCTGCGGCAGCACTCTTTGCCCATCCCTGTGTCCGACGGCACTTTTTCCCACCGCAGCGCATATAATAAACCAACTTTGCAACCGGAGATTATTATGAAAAAGAAATTTCTGCTGTTTTCCCTGATGGCCGTCATTTTGGCCGCAGGGCTTGTCGCCTGCGCAAAACCCGGCGGTACAAAAGAAACCGGGGATACCCCGGACAGTGCATCCGTAAAAGTACGGCTCAATGAAGTGGCCCACTCCATTTTTTATGCGCCCATGTACGTGGCAATTGAGGAAGGGTATTTTGCGGAGGAAGGCATCGATGTGGAACTCATAACCGGATTCGGTGCGGACAAAACGATGACCGCCGTCCTTTCCGATGAAGCCGATATCGGTTTTATGGGTTCGGAATCCACCATTTATACCTACCTCGGCGAAACCAACGATTACGTGGTGAATTTTGCGCAGCTGACACAGAGGGCAGGCAATTTTCTCGTGTCCCGGGAACCCGTCGACAATTTCGAGTGGGAGATGCTGAAAGGCAAAAATGTGTTGGGCGGCCGGGCCGGCGGTATGCCCGAACTCGTTTTTGAGTATATTTTGAAACAGAACGGCATAGAGCCCAAATCCGACCTTTCCATTGACCAAAGCATTGATTTCGGTTCCACCGCCGCCGCTTTTTCCGGTGGGCAGGGGGATTTTACAGTTGAATTTGAACCCCACGCAACCGCGCTGGAGCAAAAAGGAGACGGTTATGTAGTCGCTTCTTTGGGCGAGGCCTCCGGTTACGTACCCTACACCGCTTTTTCCGCAAAGAAAAGCTATATGGAAGCCCACCCCGAAATCATCCAGTCCTTCACCAACGCCCTGCAAAAAGGCATGGATTATGTGGCAAACCATACCCCCGAAGAGATTGCCGCCGCCATCCAGCCGCAGTTTGCGGAAACCGATGCGGCGGCCCTGACCGCTATCGTCAGCCGCTACCATGAGCAGGATACCTGGAAAAAGGATCTGGTTTTCACCGAAGATGCCTTTACCTTGCTGCAGGATATTCTGGAGGAGGGCGGCGAACTCGCCAAACGGGTTCCCTATGAAGAACTGGTGAACACAGATTTTGCAAAAAAAGCCGCACACTAAGCGCCTGCGCGAAATCCCGCATGTTGACTGCGTCCGCTTCGCAAAAGTGTTACAGCGGACGCATTGTTGTTGGCAAATTCACGATTTTACAGCAGGACGGATGACAAGACGCCATATGGATCCGCCGCTAAAGCAGAGTCGCTGCGGGCGGCCGGATCCTGCCAAAGAAATGGCGCTGCAGAGCGCAATGCGTCCAAAGGACGCTATGGTATTTGCCCCTGGCGGCATTCGCCAAATGCCCGTGCAGGTATCCGCGGGAATAAATCCATAAGATTCATACAAGACACTCCACCGGAATAACGGACAGCACGCAATCCTCTTTTCCCTGGGAACAGACAATATACAGCTTACCGTCATGCTCTATGGCGTTTGGATACGACCACTCCGTGGCGGTACCCACCGCGTCGCTTTCCATACCCGCATAGGTTTTTCCTCCAAATCCGCCGAAAAGCCTGCGGGCAGGCCATTGCTGGTGACGGATCTTATAAAGCCTGCAAAACAGCCTGCCGCCGGGTTTTGTCAACGCTATGGTCAGAAGCGCCCGCCCTTCTTCCAGACTGTTGGTAATCAGGTAATTTTGCCCCGTACTCAGCTTTCCGGCAAAGGGCTGGCTGTTACACAAAGGAAAATTGCTGTATGTCAGTGTGCTCCACGTTTTTCCGCAGTCGAAGCTTTCCGAAACCGGTGCGGCGCCCGTCAAAAAAGGCGGGTTTTCCGGATCCATGGCACAAGTGGGTCTGCAAAAATCGATCCAGTGGCCGCCGCCCCAATCCAGAACGGCAGACTCCGGATACCGAAGCCTGCAGCTTTTTCCCCGGGGAATTTTCACCATCCTCCAGCGGGTCAGGTTCTCTCCGTCGCTGACGGCCACCGCAGAATCGTCCCAATGGTTCTCCCCGCCCAGTATCCAATTTCCGTCCTCCATCCGCTGCGGCGTACAAAAAGGCAAGAACAAAGGCAGGGAACCCTCCGGATGATGGATCCACCGGTTCTTTTCCTCCTCCAGGGTGAAAATTTCCGTGGAAGGATTATGCCGGTCATCCCAGCATACAAAAAAGCCGTATAAGACCCCTCCATGGGAAAAAAGCAGGGGATGGTTATAGGAATTTGCCCCTAAGAGCGGCGGCTGCGCCCAAATCTCAGGTTCGCTCCAACGGATACCGTCCGTGGAAGTGCATCCCCTTATAATTTCGTCATAATCGCCTGTTTCATGTGTCTTTGCGTTGGCAAAAGCGACATAAAATCTGTCCTTATGCCACTGTATTGCCGCCTCATGCAAATAGTGCCACTCCCCTTTTTTAGCCCTGCTCACCGCCACATGCGTGATGACGTCGGGATCGGGAATTTCCTTTATTTCCGGAAACAAAACCTTTGGATCCCATATTGCAAACAGCGCATTCCGGGACGCCAATTCTGCGGATCTGCCCATTTTTTTCCTCCGTTCCGCGCTGCTTTCTGCACATAAGCGACCTTACGGCAAACAGCGCGCAGATTCTTTTCCAATACATGCCAGTGTACCGGCATATTCCTTTTTGGCACACTTGGTTAGCTGTTTTTTCCTTACTATGCGTCCAAATATCCGTAATGCCGCAGCGTTTCCCGCAGCTTTTGGTACACATCGCCGGGAAGTTCCGAAATCACCGGCTTACGGCAGTATCCCGCATCCACCCCGCGCAGTTTGAGCCCTTCCTTGATGATCTGCAGCCACGGCGCAGGAAGACCTTTTGCCGTCGGTTTTATGAACAGATCCAAATAGGGCCGGATCAGGGTAAAATCCGCCTGCATCGCCTCTTCCATTTTCCGTTCCTTTGCCAAACGATATACTTTGGTATTTTCCTGCGGGAACAGGTTACCCGTGCCCACCACCCAGCCGTCGGACCAGCAGCTCATGCACTCCACCGGACAAATATCATACCCGTAAAAAATGCCGAAATGGTCATCCGTCAAATACCGCAGATTCTGCTGCCTAAATACGTCTGCCTGCCGTTCCTTTACCGCGTCAATGAGACCGTCATCGTAGAGTTTTGCAATAAATTCATCCGGCAAAAGACAGGTGGAATAGTATGGGTTGTGATACATCATGACCGGAATGCCAATGGACTCCCGTATGGCCTTATAATGCGCATAAAGTTCATCCGTATTGGGAGCCATGTACCAGGGCGTCACCACCATCACACCGTCCGCCCCGGCAGCCTGCGCCGCCTGCGACATGCGCACCACATCCTTTGTCCGGTATGCGCCGGTGGAGCAGACCACTTTCACCCTGCCGTCCGCCGCCCGCACCACTTCTTCATTGACACGCATCTGCTCCTCCGGGGTCATGGCGATCATTTCCCCTGTACTGCCGCTGGGAATAACCCCGTCCACTCCGTTTTCCGCCAAAAAATCCACCACCTCCCGCAGCCCGCTGTAATTGACGGACTCGTCCTTGTTGAAAGGCGTCACCATTGGAATATATATTCCGTTCAATTTTTCCTGTATTTTCATCTTTCCAGATTTTCCTCCGTTTGTCAGTTCATATTATTTGAAATAGCCATTTCAATTTTACTATACACGCTGTATACTCTTTTGTCAATCACCATTTTCCGCGCGGCAAAGATGCCTGTCATGGTTACTTTTCACGGAGTGGGAAGGGCTTGGGCCAAACCGGGGAACGGAGGGAAGCGGAGGTCAGGGGAGGGCGGACCCTCCCCACCCCGTGAAAGGTAGTGAACTGTCAGACGAAAAGACACATTTTGGCAAACCGCATTGACACGAATAAAAATGATGATGTAAAATAGGGAAAAAGGAAGAACGATAGAAAATGATCATTTCATTTTATAGAGCGAAGGAGGAATCTCATTGGCCGCAGCAGAATCCACGACCCCTACCACCATCAAAATGGTGGAAAACGCCCTTTCCGTACTGGATGTACTCCACGAAAGCACAGAACCGCTGGGTGCAAATGAAATTGCCAAAAAATGCGGTTTAAGCGTTTCCACCGCTTTCCGCATTTTGAAAACCCTGTCAAAATCGGAATGGGCATTCCAATTATCAGACGACCGATATATCACAGGACGTAAAATCAGCTTTGTCACGGAAAAAACGAACCTTTATCTCGCCCTCTCCGACGTTGCTTTTTTTGTGATGCGGGATTATACCGCCCGGTATAACCGCGCCATGAACCTCATGATCCGTGAAAACGACCATTGCAAAATCCTCCAGCAGACAAGGACGAAAAGTTTAGTGGATTACATTCCGCCCCTGTTTTCCAAACTGCCTATTTACGCCTGCGCCTGCGGAAAGGTACTGCTTTCTGAAACCCCGCTCAACATCGCCGAACAGATCATCACCGGCTGCGGTATGGCCCCTCTGACCCCATATACCATCACGGATCCGGAACTTTTCTGGAAAAGCCTGCGCCGCGCCGCAGCGGACGGTTATGCCATTGAACACAAGGAATCCTCCGAAGGCGGAAGCTGCATCGCCGTTCCCGTCCGGGACAGCAGGGGCAGCGCTTTCGCCGCCCTTTCCTTCAGCGGCTTCATCGGCATACAAAAGCCCTACGAAACCCTGCCGCAATATTTGCCCGCCCTGCGGGAAGCCTCCGCCCAAATCACCCGAAACCTGTTTGAGAGTTTTTCCGCAGACAAAACCATAATATCCTCTTTTTCTGTGCCGGTCCCCACACCGGAACGATAAAAATTCACCCGAAAAGCATCCCCCATATCAATGAACTCCGGTTCCCGGACACCATATTTTCTACACCCTTGAATCATTCTCTGAATGCCTGTTCCATTGCCAATCCACCGCATAGGTATTGGCATATTCACGATTTTATAGTATGATAAATATCTAAACGCCACATGGATCCGCCGCAAAAAACAGCGGCATTACCGCCGGCCGGATCCCGAAAAAGGAGGAGGGCATGCCATGAACATTGTGATTTTGGAGCGTGACAGCGTTGGAACGGACGTAGATGTCAGTTGCTACGAAGAACTGGGAAACGTGGTTTCCTATGCGAATACCGCCACCGCTTCAGAAGTCCGTAAAAGAGTTGCCAATGCCGATATCATCATCGTGAACAAAGCGCCCATGAATGCGGAATCGCTGCAGGATGCCCCAAACCTGAAGCTGATCTGCACACTGGCCACCGGTTATGACAACTGCGACATCGGATACTGTACCCAAAAAGGCATTAAAGTGGCAAACGTAAGGGGGTACAGCACCGCCATGGTCGCCCAGCACACCGTCGCGCTGGCACTGGCCCTTTCCCAGAAACTTCCTTATTATGATCAGTATGTCAAATCCGGCGCATACGGCAGTCAGGAGAGATTTTCCCACTTTTCCAACCCTTTTTATGAACTGGATCAGAAAACCTGGGGCATTGTAGGAATGGGGAACATCGGACAGCGTGTCGCCTCCATCGCGCAGGCGCTTGGATGCAGGGTGATTTTTTACTCCATTACCCAAAAAAGCACCTGTACCGCTTACGAACAGGTGGATAAAAATACCCTGCTTGCCCAAAGCGATATTCTTTCCCTGCACTGCCCGTTAAGCAGCCTTTCTTTTCATTTCATCGACGCAAACGCCCTCCGGAAAATGAAACCCACCGCAGTTTTGATCAATGTGGCCAGGGGATCTGTCGTCAACAGCGCCGACCTCTGCCGCGCCCTGGAGGAAAACACCATCGCCGCCGCAGGCCTTGATGTGTTGGAAAAAGAACCGTTGGACGATGCCAATCCCTTGGGCAAAATCAAGGACAGCAACCGTCTGATCATCACTCCCCACCTCGCATGGGCCAGCGTGGAAGCCAGAAACCGCTGTGTGGCAGGCGTCTACGAAAACATCAAAGCTTTTTTGCAGGGACAGGCCCGCAACATTGTAAACCCTTAACGCCCACGCGAGGTACTGCCTACCGCCGCCTGTAGGACGACACCGGGGTCAGGGATTCCCACTCTCCTTTCTTTCCTGAATCTCCCGCACGATCTTGTTATAGGCTTTTTTATTCAGGCGGTAAAAATATAAGACTGCCGCTGTTATCATCCAAAGCACACCGGGGACTGTCGTAAAGGAATGCTGGATCACGGCCAGTACCGCCGGGTTCTGCGGCTGATTTGCCGCATATCCGAAGAAGCCCAAGACGCCTGCCAGCGCGGAAGTTCCGATTGCCATTCCAATCTTATTCCCCAAAGAAATGAAAGCATACTGGAAACCGTCGTTGCGAAGCCCTGTCTTCCATTCCCCATACTCCACGCAATCCGGTACGATCGCATAAATCGCCGTGTTAAACCCTGAAAAGAAAAACTGTGCCAGACACGAAAACAGATAAAACAAAACAGGCGATTTCCCAACCGTAAAAAAGTACATGCAAAACATGCTGATTCCCGTAAACAGCGCAAACAGGGAGGCGGAACGCCCTTTATTATTTGTCAGCCGGAATACCACCGGAAAACAGGCTGCGCCAATGATGGACGGGATAATGATAAAAAGGGAGTAGGTACTGAATAGTGCCTGGTTTCCCTCCACATATGTAAAATAGTAAAGTGCATCCGCATTTCTTCCATAAAGCGTTACCCCGAACAAAAACTGCCCTGCTACCGCAATCATATACGGTCTGTTTTTCGCAACGGCAGACAGCTGTACCTTCAGGGACGTTTTTTCTTTCTCGGGAACTTCCACGACTTCTTTTGTTTTTGCAAAACAAAATATGTGACATGCCGCAAAAATACATCCATAGATAACAGCAATCAGAAGATAGCCCCTCTTATCATTTCCCTTCCCCAGCGCCGCAATCAGGGGAACGGTTATGATATTGATCACGCCGATGGCAATCATCGCGCTGACGGAACGGAACGTGTTAATTTTCGCCCGTTCCTCTATATTTTGTGTCATGGCGCCGCACAAGGTTCCGTAAGGAATATTGACACAGGTATACCCTAATACCAGTATGCAGTAGGTGACTGCCATATATATAATCTTTGCGGTGGGTGACCAGCTTGGATGCGCCCAGAAAGTCAGCATCAATACCAGAGCCGTCAGCGGCGCGGCAATGAAAAGCCAAGGGCGGTATCTTCCCCACCTCGTATGGGTCTTATCGCACAACCCGCCAATCACAGGATCGTTGACCGCATCCCAAAATCTCGAAAACAGCATCAATCCTGCAACCGCGCTCATCCCAATCCCGAAAACATCCGTATAGAATATCATCAGGAAGTTTCCGACAAACATCCAGCTGAAATTGCACCCCACATCCCCCATGCCATAGGCAATCTTGCTGATCAATGGCACTTTTACATCCGTACTATTCTGCTCCATGACAATCCTCCTTACAAAACTTGGCCAAATCCGTTTTCCCCTTTATTCGGCAATACGTATCACCGCTTTTACAATATCGGCTTTATTGTTCACGCTGTAGTCCATGGCTTTCTGTGCCTCATCAAGCCCAAAGATATCCGTCACAATGCCTTTGAGGTTTACCCTGCCTGCCGCAACCGCCTCTATCGCCATCGGATAGATATGGCGGTAGCGGAATACCGTCTTAAACGTCAGTTCTTTATCCAGCGCAAGGCTC
>DERU01000266.1:899-1296 GCA_002361095.1 Lachnospiraceae bacterium UBA3332 | reverse complement strand
CTTATCCAGTGCAAGGCTCATGGGAAGCGTCATTTCCCCGCTCTTGCTGTAACCTACCAACACGATTGTCGCGCCTTTTTTCGTCATATGTATGGTCTGTACCGTTGTCACTTGTGTGCCCGCAGTCTCCACCGCAAGGTCGCATCCTTTTCCGTCCGTCAGCTTCCTCACCTCTTCCACAACATCTGCCTGCGCTCCGTTGATGACACCGTCCGCCCCCAGTTCCAGTGCCTTTTGGAGACGTTTTTCCATGATATCTACCACGTAAACCCTGGATACGCCCATTGCCTTCAACGCCATCATCGTCACCAGGCCGATACACCCTGCCCCCATGACCACCGCTGTCTGCCCTGCCCTCGCGCCGCCCTGCATGGCGGCATGGAATCCCACTGCCAGA
>DERU01000266.1:0-695 GCA_002361095.1 Lachnospiraceae bacterium UBA3332 | reverse complement strand
ATCGCTCATGTCCAAGTACAAAGGGCGGCTCTACCACATAATCTCCGATTGCGCCTGACTCATAATAATGTAAATCACTGCCACAGATGCCTACATATTCCAACTTCACAAGCACCTCATTGTCCTTTGCCTTAGGGATATNNCCCTGCATGGCGGCATGGAATCCCACTGCCAGAGGCTCCATCAGGGCGCCCTCCATCGTGCTTACATTGTCCGGCAGTTTAAAACACAAATCCGCTTCATGGGCCACATATTCCTGAAATACCCCGTCCACCGGCGGCGTTGCAAAAAACACCACATCCGGGCAGAGGTTATAACGCCCTGTCCTGCAGAACTCACAGTGTCCGCAGGTCTTTCCCGGTTCCAGCGCAACCCTGTCGCCGACTTTGAGATGCTTCACATCCTTCCCCACTTCCACAACGGTTCCGCCCGGCTCATGTCCAAGTATGAAAGGCGGCTTTACTATGTAATCGCCGATCGCCCCTGTCTCGTAATAATGCAGGTCACTGCCGCAGATTCCCACATACTCCAACCGGACAAGCACCTCATTATCCTTTGCCTGGGGAATGTCCCGCTCTTCCAATCCCATCTTTCCAATCCCCAGCATTACCGCTGCTTTCATTTTACCCTGCATACTTGCTTCCTCCTTTTATATTTTACTTTAATCATTACTTTATTAAATAGTTTTATTATGT